>NZ_JAFLNG010000053.1 GCF_017427025.1 Streptomyces sp. FH025 | reverse complement strand
ACGTTCGCCGCTCGGCTCTCCGCCGGATGACCGGGAACCGCAGACTTCCGTCATCCTCGGAGGTGATGTGCTGCTACACCGCGGAGATGACATCGCATCAGCATTCTCGGCGAGGTCGGAGCACTGTTCGGCGACCTACCGTTTCCGCATGACCAAACTCCGTCGCACCGCCGTGGCCGCCGTGCTCGCCCTCGTCCTGCCGTTGCCGATCGCCGGGGCGGGTTCGGCGTTGGCAGCGCCCGGGCCCGCCGCCGCTGTCGCCCCCGGCGCTGCCTCCGCTACCGCCGCGGAGGCGTCCACCGCGAGGCTCGACCTGCCCCGGCCGACGGGGTCGCAGCCCGTCGGCCGCAGCACGCTGCACCTCGTCGACGAAGGTCGCCCGGACCCGTGGGTGCCGTCCGCGGGGCCACGGCAGTTGATGGTGTCGATGTACTACCCGGCCCGCCCCGGGACGGGCGGGCCGGCGACCCCGTACCTGACCGCCGAGGAGGCCCGGCTGCTGCTGCAGTCCCAGGTTCCGGGCGGCAACGTGCCGCCCGAGGCGGCCACCGGCCTCCACCCGTGGGCACGCACCGACGCGCGCCCGGCGCCGGGCAGGTTCCCGCTCGTCGTCCTCTCGCCCGGGTTCACGCTTCCACGTGCCACGCTCACCGGCCTCGCCGAGGACCTGGCCAGCCGCGGGTACGTCGTCGCCGCCGTCGACCACACCTACGAGACCTCCGGCACCACCTTCCCGGACGGGCGCACCCTGCCCTGCGCCATCTGCGGGGACCCGGATATCGACAAGATCGCGGCCATACCCCCGAGCCGGGCCAAGGACATCTCCTTCGTCCTCGACCGGCTGACCGGCCCCCGCCCGGCCTGGCCCTACGCCCACATGATCGACCGGGACCGGATCGGCATGGCCGGGCACTCCATCGGCGGCAACTCGGCAGCCAGCACGATGGCCACCGACCAGCGGATCCGCGCCGGGGTCAACATGGACGGCAAGTTCTTCGACCCGGTTCCCGCCGACGGGCTGGGCGGACGGCCCTTCCTCATGCTCGGCACCCAGTCCGTTCACAACCCCTCAGGCTGGGACACCAGTTGGAACGATGCCTGGGCACGAATGGACGGCTGGAAGCGCTGGCTGTCCGTGACCGGCTCCGACCACGGGAGCTTCACCGACGGTCCGATCATCGGGGCTCGCGCGGGCCTGCCCGACCCCGAAGCGACGCTCGCCCCGCTGCGCGCCGAGAAGATCACCCGGGCCTACGTCGGCGCCTTCTTCGACCTGCACCTGAAGGGCGTCCCGCAGCGATTGCTCGACCGCCCGTCGGCGGCGTACCCGGAGGTCGTCTTCCAGCGGCCCTGACGGGGCGTTCGATCCGTCCCGGAGGATGTGTTCCTGCTGGTCCCGCCGTTCCCGCCGCGCCGCAGACGCGCCCTGTGGCGTCAGGCGGGACGTCCCGGCGGCGGGACGTCCCGCGAGGATGCGAGCCTCCCCGAGGACGACGTCCACCCGGCGCCCTCAAGGCGAGGCGACGCCTCGACGGACGTCCCCGCCACCGCGACCACGGCAACTCCTCACCCCTTCCGGCAGAGCATCTTCCATCGCGCTGCGGATCCTCGCGATGACAGCTGCGATCTGGCACGACCACCGGCTCTCAGCACCCGCCACGAGCTCGCTCATTGCGTTCGATCACTGATCGCATCAGAACTGTTCGCTGGTGTCGCACTCAAACAACGTCCGCGTTGATGCGGCGGAGCGTCAGGAGTCCGAGCCCGGAGCCGTCGGCCACCGGACTGGGCTCGGACGGCGTTTCTCAACCGTGACCGCCCAGGCGCGCAGCAGCAGGGCCAGGAGAAGACACAGGGCCAGCATGAGGACGTCGGAGGCGAAGTAGCTGGTGCCACGGTCGGAGGGGATGATGGCCGCGTAGAGGATGGCGAAGGCCAGAGCGAGGTAGAAGCAGAGCCGGATGGCTTTCGCAGGTCGGCGCTCGAAGCGGTAGAACAGCAGCACTCTGCTCGGGGAAAGCTGGGCTCGCTCGGCTACGGGCAGTTGCCTGACCTCGGGGACCAGCATCGAGGCCTCGTTCAACCACGCGAGACTCGTGGCCTTGGCCTCGGTCAGTTCATCAGGCTGCGGACTCAGCAGCTCCATCGCCTTCCACCACTCCGTTGCGAAGGACACCCGCCGCGATGCGTCCTCGAACAGCGTCTCTCGCCGTTTGAGCCGAGAGCGTCGCGCGAGCCAGTCCTGAATGGTGAAGCCGAGCAGGCTGACAACGGTGGTGGTGGCAGCCGCAGCCATGGCGGCGGTTGTCTGCGGGTTCACGTGTTCCTCCAAGGCTGCCCGCCCACGGTGGCAAGGCGGAGCAGCCCGGGACGGGACCGTGCTGAAGCGGGTCTTCTCAGCAGTGTGGGTGCTGGGTTGACCGTCCACCGGATCCCTCGGGTGTCGAAGGGGCGATGGACCCTTCGGAACCACTCGTCCAGCGGACCGCCGGCGACACTGGCGTCGTCACCGTCGATCACGAACTGGAAGCGTTCATGACCGCAGCGCGCCATCGGGCGCACGAGGCGTCCCGGTGGTTGCGCCAGGCGGATCTGAGTGCCTCGAGCTCGGTGCGGGGAAAGTGCTCGCACCACTTGCTGCGGTACGCGCTCTCGCCGTGTTCCCCCGCCACCGCGTCGAAACGACGGATCGCCGCTCGGGCCACTGTGTCGATGCGGTGCTGAGCCGACCAGATCTCCGTCCGGGCCCGTCGCAGCTCAGCCACGGGCAGCGGTCCGAGGTGCGAGGAACTCCCTCAGATCGGCGGCGAGGGCGGACAGTTGCTCACCGGCCTCCAGCCGGGTGGTCACGCATGCTTCCCACGCGTCCTCCCGGATGGTCCAGGGGATGAGCCTCCAGGTCAGGGCGACGTGGCCGCCGGACCGGAAGACGGCTCGCAGCGCGAGGTGGTTCGTCCTCCAGGTGCGCTCGCCGTCCCAGCCGCGGAAGTCGGCGGCGAGGCGGCCGAGGAAGTCGGCCAGGGACTCGCGGTCCCAGCTCGCCCGTCATGGCGATTCGTGTCCCCCGGCCGTCGGGTTCTCCTACGCCGCGACGATGGGGTGGACGCCCGGGCCCGCCAGGGAGGCCGCGTGGTCCGCCATGAGCGTGCGCAGGGCACGGTCGGACGCCGGGTCGACCGGTGTGACGGCGACCAGGCGCTGGCCCGATCCCTCCAGTGTCGCCAGGACGTCGTAGCAGAGGGCGAGTTCACCGGCCACCGGATGGCGGACCCGCTTGGTTCCGTGGGCTCGCTCCTGCACCGTGTGGTCGTGCCACCAGGTCGCGAACTCGGGGCTGCCGTCCCGCAGTTCGGCGATCAGGGCGAGCAGGCGGGCGTCGTCGCGGTGAGCCGCGAGGTTGGCGCGCAGGTTGCCGACCGTCTCACGGGCCACCCGTTCCCAGTCCAGTTGCGACTCGCGCATCCGCGGTGAGAGGAACAGCAGCCGGGCGATGTTGTCCGCCCCACCGGTGCCGAAGTCCGCGCCGAACAGCGCCGCCGCCGCGGCGTTGTGGGCGAGCACGTCCAGACGGAAGTCCATGACGTAGCCGGGCAGCAGCGGCATGCCGTCCAGCAGGACCCGCAGCGAGTCGTGGATCGGCGCGCAGACCTGCGGCCCGGCCGGAGCCTCGCCGCGCCCGATCAGGTGCAGGTGCCGCCGCTCGGACGGCGACAGCCGCAGGGCCCGGGCCAGCGCGTCGAGCACCGCGGCGCCGGGCGTGCCCACCCGGCCCTGCTCCAACCGCACGTACCACTCGACGCTGACCGCCGCGAGTTGCGCGACCTCCTGCCGGCGCAGGCCCGGCGTCCGCCGCCGCCCGCCCTCGGGAAGGCCGACCTGCGACGGCTGCAACCGCGCCCGCACGGCGCGCAGGAACTCGGCCAGATCGGTCCGGCGCCGGACCACGCGACTACTCATCCCGCGTATCCATTCCGCCTCCTCATGCCGACCCTCGTCATGCCGACGATGATCCTCAACGGCCGCCCCGCCCGTCCAGCGGCGACCGTGGTACTCCGGGTGCCACCATCCGGCGGGCCTGTCTGGGCGCCCCGGCCGCCGCGATCGTTGGCCGGGCACCACAGCCGAACCGATCAGGAGGACCACTCCCCCATGACCATGAAGCGCCCATCCCGCCGCACCACCGCACTGGCCACCACCGCCGCCGTCCTCGCCGCCGGCCTGACGCTGACGGCAGCCGCATCGCCGGGCGGTACCCGGCACCACGGCGCCGGTGACGGCGACGGCGGCTACGGCTTCGTCGACGTCCGCGCCGGTGTCCCCGACGCCGCCGCCCGCTTCACCGTCACCAGCCCCGACCTGCGCAACGGCGGCCGGTTCCCGGCCGGTGCCTGGGCGAACGCCTTCGGCTGCTCCGGCGGCAACCGGCAGGTCCGCCTGGCCTGGCACGGAGCGCCGGCGGACACCCGCAGCTACGCCGTGACCATGTTCGACCCCGACGCACCGACCGGAGCCGGCTTCTGGCACTGGACGACCTGGGACATCCCGGCCACCACCACCGGTCTGGACACCACTCCGCCGCCCGGGACGGTCACGGGCACCAACGACGCCGGAGCGACCGGCTACCTCGGCCCCTGCCCGGGAGCCGGCGACATCACCCACCGCTACCAGATCACCGTCTACGCGCTGGACACCCCCACCCTGGGCCTGCCCGCCACCACGCCGCCCACCGTCACCGCCTTCACCATGAGCAGTCACGTCATCGGCTACGCCCGGCTCACCGCCGACGCCCGCCGCTGAAGCCGGACGAACGCAGTCCGGACGCGACGCCGGGGCAGGCCCTCCGCATCACCTCGGCGCGGCACCGCCGAGGCGGGCCGTGTCGAGGTCGAGGTCGAAGGGCGCCGGGAGGTGAACGGGTGTGCCGAAGGGGTGCGGACCGTTCACCTCGGCGTAGCCGAGGCGGGTCGGTTCGCTGTACAGGGTGCAGCTGCGGTTCTGCCGGTCGACGAGGAGGTAGAGCGGAGCACCGTACTGGCCGTAGCGGCGGCGCTTGACAACACGGTCGGTCTCCGCGTCGGAGGGGGAGCTGACCTCGACGATCAGGAGGGTCTGATCGGGCAGCAGCGCGCCTTCGGTCTTGGCGGCGAGGTCTGCGGGCACCACGGCCAGGTCCGGGATGTACCAGTTCTCGCTGCCGGGCAGGTCGAGGTTGCCGGAGCCGGACACCAGGTCGAGCTGTTCCAACCGGCGGCTGAGCTGGCGACGGACGACCTCGGTGGCCGCCTCGTGCGCCCACGACGGTGACGTGGGGGTGATGACTCCCTCGACGATCTCGATGCGGTCGCTCGTCGGTGAAGGTCACGGTGGCCTGCGACCCCATCGCCGCGTCTACGGGTTCGTCAGGCTCTTCGCCATGACCAGCTCCCGCCGTACGCCGTCCGCCATCAGGTCGCCGGGCTCGTCGGTGTCGGCGAAGCCGTTGCGGCGGTAGAGGGCGAGGGCGGCGGGGTTGTCGGGGGCGACCGCCAGCTTGAGGGTGGTGCGGCCCCGGTCGGCGGCCCAGCGGGCGATCTCGGCGATCAGCCGGTCCGCCACGCCCTTGCCGCGGGCCTGCGGGCCGACCCACATGGAGATCAGCTCGGCGGCAGCCGCGTCCTCCTCGGCCGGCACGCCGCTGGCCATCGCGACCGGGCGGCCGTCCAGGACCGCGACCAGGTCGAGGGCACCGGGCAGCTCCAGCCGGGAGCGCCAGCGGGCCTCCTCGGCGTCCTGCCAATCGGCCAGGGTCGAGCCGAAGGCGTACGGCGCCTCGGCCAGGGCGGCCAGGCGCAGTTCGCGCCAGAGCGGCCAGTCGTCGGAGCTCACCCGGCGCAGTTCCAGTTCGTTCGGTTCACGCATGCCGTGGACCCTGCCGTACGGCCCCGGACGAGGGCAAACCGATTTATGGCGCAGCGGAGGGACCCTAGGGGCCTGTCTCTTGGATTTTGTCGGATCAGGCCGCGGCGTCAGGGTGCGTGCATCGCAAGGCGGAGGAGGGAGCCACTGCGGAGCATTGGCGACCGACGACAACGCGGCGAGGTGCGTGCCCTGGCGTCGCGGACCCGGCAAGGATCCAAGAGACAGGACCCTAGTAGTGCTTTGTTAGGTGGTGTCGTAGGTCTGCCATGGGATGGGTTGTCGGCATGTTGGGCAGTGGCCGGTCCATGTCGCGATGAGGTGTTGGAGGAGGTCCAGGGCCTGGTAGAAGGTCAGGCCCTGGCCAGGGCTTTTGGGAGGGCCCGCTGTTCGGTGAGGAACAGGTGGGCGGCACTGACGAGCGTGACGTGGCGGTACCAGCCGATGAAGGAACGGCCCTCGAAGTGGTCCAGGCCCAGACGGGTCTTCAGCTCGCGGTAGTCGTGTTCGATCCGCCAGCGTGACTTCGCCAGCCGGACCAGGTCCTTGGCGGGGATGTCGGCGGGCAGGTTCGAGATCCAGTACTTGACCGGCTCCGCCTCGTTCTCCGGCCACTGGGCGATCAGCCAGGTCAGGGGGATCGTGCCGTCGGCGGCCGGTTTGGGACGCCGCCCGGCGAGGCGGACCCGCAGCAGGACGAAGTGCGAGCTCATCGCCGCTTTGGAACCCTTGCGCCAGGTCACACTCCGCCCGGCCCGGCGTCCGGCGGCCAGCACGTGTTCTCGCAGGGAGAGCGGGCGGGTGCGATAGCGCGGGAGCGGCCGCGGCCCCAGACCGCCGTAGGCAGGCCGATACGGTTCGGCGTCCTCGCCATAGGCGGTCATCTCGCCCTTCGCCTGCAACACGTAGGCCAGGAAGCGGTCCTCCAGGCCATGGCGGAAGTCGGCGTTCGCGCCGTAGGCGGTGTCCGCGACCAGCACGGCGGGCCGCAGTCCCGTGGCGGCGAGCTCGTCGAGCATGTCCAGCGCCAGGGCCCATTTCGGCCGGTGGTGCTCGTCCTCGGGGATCCGGCAGGCCACACGCCGCCCGGTCGCCTCGGGCCCGTCCCAGGACTCGGGCAGGAACAGGCGCCAGGACAGCGGGCAGGAGGCGTTGTCGGAGACCGCGTGGACGCTGACGCCGATCTGGCAGTTGCCGACCTTGCCCAGGGTGCCGGAGTACTGCCGGGCGACCCCGGGCGAGGCCCTGCCGTCCTTGGGGAACCCGGTGTCGTCCACGGCCCACACCTCGGGCCGCACCGCTCGCACGGCCCTGCGTGCCAGCCGGGCCCGCACGTCCCCGACAGGCCAGGTCGAGGACGTCATGAACTGCTGCAACTGCTGGTGGTCAACCCCGAGCCGCTCGGCCATCGGCTGCATCGACTTGCGCCGGCCGTCCAGCAGCAGCCCCCGCAGATACAGCCCGCCCTTGGCCCGCTGATCACAGCGGGCCAAGGGCGCGAACACCTCGGCCGCGAACTCCTCCAGCCGTCCCCGCCACACCGCAAGCTCCCCAGCCCTCATGAGAGCCAGAGAACTACCGACCACACGATGCGACAAGCCTCCTAACAAAGCACTACTAGGGGGCGGCGGGGGCCGTCCGGCGGGAGGAGAAGGCGATCACGGCGAGGCTGGCGAGCGCGAGGGCGGTCACCACCGAGAGCATCACGGTGTAGGAGGCCAGCGAGGAGAGCGCCGCGAGCAGGGCGGGCAGCAGGAAGCCCGAGTAGCAGAGGGCGTAGTAGACGCCGGTGATGCCGGCCAGGTCGTCCGGGGTGACGATGCGCTGGATCTCCAGCAGGCCGGAGACGACGCCGATGCCGTACGCGGCACCGAGGAAGACCGCGCCGCCGAGGCCGAGCAGGGGCGAGCGGAGCGCCGCGTCGCCGGCGCAGACGGCCATGCCGCAGGCCATCAGGACCATCGAGACGATGATGCCGCGCGCCGAGTCCAGCGAGTCCAGCCGCTTGGCGAAGGGCTGGACGAGCGCGCCGGTGCCGAGGGTGAGGACGGTCAGCAGGGTGGCGTAGGCCAGCGACCAGTCGCCGAGCCGGTCGCCGACCAGCTGCGGGGTCACCGCGTAGGCCACGCCGGCCGAGCCGAACACCCAGGGAGCCATCGGGAGTATCACCCGCAGGAAGCGGCGGTGCCCCGCGGCGGGGACCTTGAGGTCGGCCCATAGGCTCCGGACGGCGGCCGAGCGGGCGCGCGATTCCACCGCCTTCGGCAGCAGGAACAGCACCGGTACGGTGACCAGCAGGTGGGCGAGGTACGGGGTGACCATCGGCCAGGGGCCCCACTGGGCGAGCGCGCCGGCCACGCCGGCGCCGAGGCCGAAGCCGAGGGTGAGCGCCAGGGAGGCCCGCCGGGCGCCGGCGCCCGGGTCGGCGGACGGGTCGTGCGGGGCCTGGGAGAGTTCCTTGACCCAGCTGGTGCCGACCGCCATCGCGATGCCGACGGCTATGCCGGTGAGGAACCGCCCTGCGTAGATGGGGAGTTCGCCGGTGACGCCGCCGCACAGCACGCCGCTGGCGGCGAGCGAGGCGACGACCGCGCCGGTCATCAGCGGGCGGCGCCCGTAGCGGTCCGAGGCCGCCCCGCCGACCAGCAGTCCGGGAACCAGCCCAAGGACGTACGCCCCGAGGAAGGCGTCCACGGTGACCTCGGAGTAGCCGCCGAGGTGGCGGTACATCAGCAGCAGCGGGGTGAACTGGTTGCCGCCCCAGCCGCAGCAGAGCATCGCCAGGGCCGCGACCAGCCAGGGCCTGCCCCGGCCGGTGGGCGCGACGGGACTGGCGGACGGCCGCCGGGTGGTGCTCATGGTGGTGCTGCTCCTTGTCGGATGGTGGGTCCCGGCGGTCCGTCGGGGGTGCGCGGCCGCTGCCGCGCGGCGGAGGAGGCTCAGCGGTGCGCGTCCAGGTGGGCGCGCAGCGCCTCGGTGAAGCCGGCGGCGTCGCGGGCCGCGATGCGCTCGACCAGCGCGGTGTGCTCCTCTATCAGCGCGGCCAGCCGCTCCGGCCGGGGCTGGAGCAGCTGCACGGCCATGCGCCGCTGGCGGTCGCGCAGCGTCTCGTAGAAGCGCTCGGCGAGCGCGTTGCCGCCGGCCGTCACGATGCCCCGGTGGAAGGCCTCGTCGGCGTCCGCGAAGGCCCCGACGTCGGCGCGGCGGGCGGGCTCGCGCTGGAGGTCGATCAGCTCGGACAGCTGCCGCAGCAGGTCGTCGAGCGGCTCGGCGCGGCGGGTGATGCGGCGTACGGCGGTGCTCTCCAGCGCCTCGCGCAGTTCCAGCACGTCCTCCGCCTCGCCCGGCCCCACCGGCACCACGACGGCGCCGCGCTTGGGGAAGAGCTGGAGCAGGCCCTCGGCCTGGAGCCGCAGGAAGGCCTCCCGGACCGGGGTGCGGCTGAGCGCGGCGCGTTCGGCGATCTCGCCCTCGCTGATCAGCATCCCGCCGGGGAGGCCGCCACTGAGGATGAGGTCCTTGGTGAGTTCGTACGCGCGGTCCGCGGCCGGGATGCGGGCGGGCGGCGGGGTGTCGGGCATGGAGCCACCGTAGCACCATAGATACAAGCTTGGATGCATGGCTCCGGACGCGGCCGTCCGCCAGTCGGGCATCGACCCGGGAGCATCGATTCCGGTACTGCTCAGGGCCGGAAGAATGCGCTTTCTCGCCCCCTCCCGCAGGGCCGAGGATGGGCGGGCCAGCCAGCCTGCCGGGAGGAAGCCGTGTCCCCTGTGTCGTCATCCCCGCCGCCCGTCGATCCGGGCCTGCTGCCGCTCACCGCCGAGTTCCGGCCCGAGGGGCTGGCCGTCGGCGGCGTCCCGCTGGAGGCGGTGGCCCGCGAGTACGGCACCCCGCTGTTCGTCTACGACGAGGAGCACCTGCGCCGGCGCTGCCGGGAGGCGGTGGCCGCCTTCGGCCGGGGCAACGTCGCCTACGCCTCCAAGGCCTTCCTCTGCACCGCCATGGCCCGCCTCGCCGCCGAGGAGGGCCTGCTGCTGGACGTCGCCTCCGGCGGCGAGCTGCGCACCGCGCTGTACGCCGGGGTGGAGCCGGAGCGGATCGTGCTGCACGGCAACAACAAGGACGAGGCCGAGCTGCGCACCGCGATGACCGTGGGCGTGCGCCACATCGTGGTGGACAGCTTCGACGAGCTGGACCGGATCGAGCGGCTGCACCGCACCGAGGGCCTGCCCCCGGCCCGGGTCCAGCTGCGGGTCGCGCCCGGTGTCGCGGCCGGCGCCCACCAGGCCATCCAGACCGGCGGCCACGACTCCAAGTTCGGCTTCGGCCTGGCCGGCGGCGCCGCCGAGGCCGCGGTGCGCCGCGCCGCCGACTCCCCCGCCGTACGGCTGGAGGGCGTGCACGCCCACGTCGGCTCGCAGGTGCTGGACCCGGCCGAACTGGCCGACGGCGCCGCCACCATGGCCCGCTTCGCGGTGGAGTCCGGGGTGCGCCGGCTGACCGTGGGCGGCGGCCTGGGCGTGGCCTACCTCGGCGGACAGAGCGCGCCCTCCTTCGCCGTCTGGGCCGAGCGGGTGCACGCGGCGGTGCGCGGCGCGGGCTGGACCGGCGAGGTGGGCGTCGAGCCCGGCCGCTCGATCACCGCCCGGGCAGGGATGACCCTGTACCGGGTCGGCACCATCAAGCCGATCGAGGGCGTGCGCACCTATGTGAGCGTGGACGGCGGCATGAGCGACAACCTGCGCCCCGCCCTGTACGGCGCCCGCTACGAGGCCTTCCTGCCGCGATGCCCCGAGGCGCCCCGGCCGCGGCGGGCCCGGCTGGTCGGCAAGCACTGCGAGAGCGGCGACGTGATCATCGACGACGCCGCGCTCCCGGCCGACCTCCGGATCGGGGACCTGCTCGCCACCCCGGTCACCGGGGCCTACGGCTACGCCATGGCGTCCAACTACAACAAGCTGCCCCGGCCCGCCGTGGTCTTCGTCCGGGACGGCCGGGCCCGCCTGGTGGTGCGCCGGGAGACCGAGCACGATCTGCTGCGGCTGGACGTGGCCGCCGACCAGGCCGAGCTGGTGGCCGCGCAGCCGGCGCACAAGGCCTAAGGCCTGTCTGACAATTCCCGCCGGGCGTGCGACGCCGGGGCACGCACCTCGCCGCGTTGTCGTCGGTCGCCAATGGCCCCCAGCCTTCGGCCGGGAGGTGCCCCCACCGCAGTGGCTCCCTCCTCCGCCTTGCGATGCACGCACCCCAACGCCGCACGCTGATCCGACGCTAATTGTCAGACATGGCCTAGGAGACCGGCCCGCCGAGCGCGGCGCGGACCAGGCGGGTGACGGCGGAGGCCGCGTCCGTCCGGAAGGGCTCGCCGGGGGTGCCCACCGCTCGGGGCGCCCCCTCGGCCGCGAGGGCGTCGAAGGTCTCGAAGGCCGTGAGGACGAACAGCAGCGCGGCCGCGTCGGGCGGGGCGGCCGGGAGCCTGGCGGCGAGCACGGCGGCGCCGTGCCGGCGGCGGTCGTCGCGGTCGGCGATGACCTTGCCGACCTCATCGTCGAGCGCGCCGAGGGCGCGCAGGCGGCGGGTGCAGTCGGGGTCGACCGCCCAGAAGCCGGCCATCACCTCGACGAAGCGGTCGACCGCCGTCCACGGGTCGGCGTGGCCGAACGCGTCGGCGAGGTGGGCCATGCCGCCCTCGGCGGCGAGGGCGTCGCAGACCGCCTCCAGCAGGCGGGTCTTGGAGCCGTACTGGTAGTAGACGGTCGCCCGGGCGACGTCGGCGCGCTTGGCGACGGCGTCCAGCGAGAGCGTGCCGGTCTCGGTCAGGTGGGCTCGGGCGGCGGCGACGATCCGCGCCCGGGTCTCGTCGACCTCGGCCTGCCGCTGTCCCATCCGGTACGACCGGGGGCTCATCGCGCTCTCCTCCGCTGCTCGCGCGCGGCTGGTCCGCCGCGTCGGTATCGCCTGCGTCGGAAGTATCCCCGATCAGCCCGCCGGCCCGCGTCGCCGGTGCGGTCAGACGATGACCCGCCCGCCGCTGACGTCGAGGGTCTGGCCGGTGATCCAGGCGGAGGCCTCCGAGGCCAGGAAGAGCGCGGCGGAGGCGATGTCCGCCGGTTCGCCGAGCCGTCCGAGCGGGTGCGCGGCGGCGACCGCCGCCTGCACCTCGGGCGGCATCCGCCCGGCGGTCCGTTCGGTGCGGACGGCGCCGGGGGCGATCGCGTTGACCCGCACACCCTGACCGGCGACCTCCAGCGCGAGGTGACGGGTGAACATCAGCACTCCCGCCTTGGCCACGGCGTACGCGGCGGAGGAACCGCCGGGCAGCCGGCCGGCCGTCGAGGCCATGGTGACGATCGAGCCGCGGCCGCGTTCCAGCAGGCCGGGCAGGAAGGCCCGGACGGTGAGGAAGGTGGCGGTGAGGTCGCCGTCCAGGACGGACCGCCAGTGCTCCTCGGTCTCCCGGACGGTCGGCACCGGGTAGCCGTCGCCGCCGGCGAAGGCCGCCAGGACGTCGACCGGGCCGAGTTCCCGCCCGATCCGCTCGGCGGCGGTCGCGAGGGCCGCCGCGTCGGTGCTGTCGGCAACGAGGCCGAGCGCCCCGACGCCGAGCGCCCGCAGGTCGTCCGCGACGGCGTCGAGCGCCGCCCGGTCGCGGCCGAGGACGGCGACGGCCGCGCCCTGGTGGGCGAAGGCGCGGGCGGTCTCCGCGCCGATTCCGCGGCTGCCGCCGGTGATCACGACGACCTTGCCGGTCAGGTCCGAGTATCGAACTCCCACAACTCCCATGTCCCCTTGCTCCTTTGGGCTTGCGCTCTCGATCGGCTGCTGGTTCCCTGTGGTGCAACTGATTCAGTCATACAGTCCGTCTGACTGAATCTCAAGGCTGAACCCGAAGGCCGAATCTCAAGGCCGAATCTCAAACACCCGTCTCCCCGGAGGATCGGATGAAGATCGCCGTCGTCGGCGCCAACGGGCGCACCGGCCGCCTGGTGGTCGACCTCGCTCTCGCGGCCGGACACACCGTCACCGCCGTCGCCCGCGACCCGGCCCGGCTGCCGGCCTTCGAGCACGGCACCCCGCTCACCGCCCGGGCCGACGCCACCCGGCCCGGCTCCCTGCACGAGCCGCTGGCCGGCCAGGACGCGGTGGTCACCGCCCTCGGCACCACCGGGCGCCGGGCCACCACCGTCTTCTCGGCCGGCGCGCGGGAGGCGGTCGCCGCCTGCCGGGCCGGCGGGGTCGGACACCTGGTCACGATGAGCTCCGCCGGGCTGGACACCTCCCGACTGCCCTTCGCCCAGCGGCTGGTGAGCACGCTCGTGGTCGACCGGCTGTACCGGGAGATCCACCGCGACCTGGCCCGGATGGAGGCCGTGCTCGCCGAGTCCGAGACCCCGTGGACGGTCGTCCGGGTGCCGATGCTCAAGGACGGCCCGCCGTCCGCGGGACCGCTGGTCTCCTACGGCCGCCCGCTCCCGCTCGCCGGCACCGCCGCCCGCGCCACCGTCGCCGCCTGGATCACCGCGCACCTCGGCGACCCGGAGGCCTTCCGGCGGCTGGTCCACCTCGCCGACGACTGATGACTATTGTCAGACAGGCCTTAGCCTGGGCCGATGCTGAACAGCGCCCGACTGCACGTCCTGCTGGAGATCGCCCGCCGCGGCACCATCGTGGCCGCGGCGCAGGCCCTGCACCTGAGCCCGTCCGCCATCTCGCACCAGCTCGCCCGCCTGGAGCAGGAGCTGGGGGTCGCGCTGGTGGAACGGGCCCCGCAGTCGCTGCGGCTGACGGCCGCGGGGGTGCGGCTGGCAGAGCACGCCCAGGCGATCGCCGATCTGATGGCCGTCGCCCGGGACGACCTGCGGGAGCACTCCGAGGGCGCGGCCGGCGTGCTGCGGATCGGCTTCTTCGCCTCCGCCGGGCTGGACCTGCTGCCCCGGGCGCTGGCGGCGTTCTCGGCCGGGCACCCGCAGGTGGAGCTGGAGCTGATCATGGGCCAGCCGCACGAGCTGCTGCCGGACCTGGAGGCCGGCCGGCTGGACGTGGCCGTGGTCTTCGAGCACCCGCTGGACCCGTGGTGCCGCCAGGCGGTGGTGGACGTACGGATGTTCTTCGAGGAGCCGCAGCTGGTCGTGGTGCCGCTGCGGCACCGGCTCGGGCGGCGGTCGGTGGTGCGGCTGGCCGAGCTGGAGGGCGAGAGCTGGATCGGCACCCACGGCGGCAGCACCGGCGAGCCGGTGCTCGAACGCGCCTGCGCGGCGGAGGGGTTCCGCCCCCGGGTGCGCTGCCGCAGCGACCACTACCAGGTCACCATCAACCTCGCGCGGGCCGGCATGGGCGTCGCGCTGATCCCGGCGCTCGGCCTGGCCGACAGCGCCGGGGTGCACGTCTGCCGGCTGGACCACCCGCAGCTGCACCGCCGGATCGGGGTGGCCACCCGCGCCACCAACCGCAACCCGGCGCTGCGCGCCTTCCTCGCCGAACTGGCCTCCGCCGCAGGGGAGATCAGATCCCTGCTCGACATGCGGTGGGCCGTCTGACCTCCCCTGCGGGAGCCGTCGGCCCAGGCCCTGTGCGGCGGGCCGCGGGTGTGCCATGCTGCACCCGCCGGCATCCCTCCGTCGATGGGAAGACCGATGATCCGTCGGATGTCCGCGCTCCTGGTCGCCGCCGCGGCCCTCCTGTCCGTCGCGGTGACGGCGACGGCGACGACCCACGACCGGCACGCCTCGACCTCCGTGGTCGCCGACGAGGAGACCGCCTCCACCGCGGGCGGACACACCCAGACCCGCGTGGAGCCGACCGGCAGCTGAGGCGGCGACCGGCCGGCCGTCTCACGCGGCCCGCTGGGCCCAGGCGGCGAGGGCGCGGCCGACCTCCCGGATGGCGTGCACGGCGGCCCGTTCGGTGCTGGGGCCCAGCGCCACGTCCCAGTGCGCGATCACGGCGTACGCCACCCGGCGGGCGCCCACGATGACGCCCGCGTCGGCCCGTACGCCGGTGTCCGTCCCGGTCTTGTTGGCCACCAGCAGGCGGCCGGGCAGCGGTTCGGGGAAGCCCGGCGCGTACGGGTCGTGGTCGATCAGCGCGGGCACCAGACCGTGGTCGGTGTTGGCGCGCATCCAGCCGAGCAGCCGGGCCGAGGCCGTCGGGGAGGCCAGTTCGCCGCGGACGGCGAGGGCCACCAGGCGGGCGAGGTCCCGGGCGGTGCCGGTGGCGAAGACGGGCGGCACGCCGGGCCCGCGTTCGTCGCGCACCCGGTCGTGCAGGGTGAGGTGCTCCAGCCCGAGGTCGCGCGCGAGCCGAACGGTGGCCGGGAGGCCGACCAGGCGCAGCAGCGCGTTGGTGGCGGTGTTGTCGCTGACGGCGGCGGTCAGCCAGGCCAGGTCCTCGACCGTCCAGCCGGGCCGGCTCAGCCGGGCCAGCAGGCCGGTGCCACCCGTCACGTCCTCGGGCCGGACCTCCACCGGCTCCTCCGGCGCCAGTTCGCCGCCGTCCAGCCGCCGCGCGACCTCGGCCAGCAGCAGCAGCTTGGAGGCGCTGGCGACCGGCAGGACGACCATGTCGTCCACGCCGACGGACTCTCCCCCGCCGTCGGCGTCCACGCCTCCGCCGTCCACGTCGACGGCGGCGACGGACAGGGTCAGCGGCAGCGCCGCCGAGCTGCGCGCGGCGGCGGCCACCTGGGCGAGGCTCATCGGACCCGCACCACCTCTCCGGCCCGGGCCGTGGTCGGCCGACCGTCGCGCACCGCGACACTCCCGGCCACCAGGACGGTCTCCACGCCCGTGGGCGGCAGCAGCGGCTGCTCGAAGGTCGCGCCGTCGAGGACGGCGTCCGGGTCCAGCACCACCAGGTCCGCCACGGCGCCGTCGCGCAGCACTCCGCGCCCGGTCAGCCGGAACCGCTCGGCGGGCAGCCCGGTCATCTTGTGCACCGCGAGCTCCAGCGGCAGCAGTCCCTCGCGGCGCCCGTAGTGGCCGAGCACCCGGGCGAAGCTGCCCGCCCAACGCGGGTGCGGGCGGCCGGGTTTGGGCACTCCGTCCGAGCCGATCATCGACAGCGGGCTGGCCAGCACCCGGCGGACGTCGTCCTCGCGCATCGAGTGGCTGATGATGGTCACCTCGCCCTGCGAGTCCAGCAGCAGGTCGCAGGCGTAGTCCACCGGGTCGGCTCCCCGCTCGGCGGCCAGGTCGGCGATCCGCCGGCCCTCGGCGGCGCGGCGGGCCGGGGCGGCGGCCACCGATATCAGGTCCCAGCCGCCGTTGCCGACGGTGTTCTCCCAGCCGTCCACGCCGTTCGCGATGTCCGCCCGGATCCGGTCGCGCACCTCGGGACCGCGCAGCCGCTCCAGCAGGGCGGCCACCCCGCCCTCACTGGTCCACGGCGGCAGCATCGCGTGCAGCACGGTGCTGCCCGCGGTGTACGGGTAGACGTCGCAGAGCACGTCCACGCCCTCGGCGCGGGCCTGCTCCAGGCGCGGCAGGGTGCGCAGGGTGGCACCCCAGGCGTACCGACCGGCGGTCTTGTGGTGGGAGACCTGCAAGGGAGCGCCGGAGCGCACGGCGATCTCCAGTGCCTCCTCCAGCGCCTTCTCCACCTGGGACATCTCGTCGCGCAGGTGGGTCACGTACGGCTTGCCGTGGCGGGCGGCGACCTTCGCCAGGGCGACGATCTCCTCGGTGTCGGCATAGACCCCGGGCGGGTAGATCAGCCCGGTGGACAGCCCGGCGGCGCCCTGGGCGAGCGCCCGGTCGAGCAGCTCGCACATGGCGGCCAGTTCCTCCGGGCGGGGCGGGCGGTCCTCGAAGCCCATCACCCCGGCCCGCAGCGTGCCGTGGCCGACCAGCGAGGCGAGGTGGTTGCGCCGCAGCTCGGGCCGCTGGCCGGCGGCGAAGGCGTCGAAGTCCTCGGCGGGCGGCACCGGCCCGAGACCGAAGGAGACCCGCAGGTGCTCGGCCAGTTCGGGCAGCCGCTCGGGCAGCGAGGGGAACAGGCTGCTGCCGCAGTTGCCGCCGATCTCGGTGGTGACGCCCTGGAGCAGCGGGGCCAGCCGCAGTTCGTCGAGGGCGTCGCCGTCGGTGTGGGTGCCTCCGCCGAGCGGGGCGGCGAGCGCGTCGGAGTGGGTGTGGACGTCGATGAAGCCGGGGGTGACGACCCGTCCGGTGACGTCCAGGATCTCGGCCGCGGCCACCTCGGTGCCCGGCGGCAGCACGGTGACCCGGCCGCCGCAGACGGCGAGGTCGGCCGGCCGGGCGGCGGCTCCGGTGCCGTCCACCAGGGTGCCGCCGCGCAGCAGCAGGTCGATCCGGGGGGCGGGCGGGGTTGTGGTCACGGGTGGTCCCATCGTCACGAGTGATCCCATCAGAGCACGGTCGAGAGGAAGGCCCGGGTGCGGTCGTGCCGCGGGGCGGTGAACACGTCGGCCGGGTTGCCGGCCTCCACGACGGCGCCGCGGTCCATGAAGACGACCCGGTCGGCGACCTCGCGGGCGAAGCCCATCTCGTGGGTGACGACGACCATCGTCATGCCGCTGCGGGCGAGGTCGCGCATCACGCCCAGGACCTCGCCGACGAGTTCGGGGTCGAGCGCGGAGGTGGGCTCGTCGAACAGCATCAGGGTCGGTTCCATGGCCAGCGCCCGGGCGATGGCGACGCGCTGCTGCTGGCCGCCGGAGAGCTGCGCCGGGTAGTGGTCGGCCCGGTCGGCGAGGCCGACCCGGTCGAGCAGCTCGCGGGCCCGGCGCTCGGCCTCCCCGCGCGGGCTGCGCTTGACCTGCGTCGGGCCCTCCATCACGTTCTGCAGGGCGGTGCGGTGCGGGAACAGGTGGAAGCGCTGGAAGACCATGCCGATCCGCTCGCGCTGGTGCCGGATGTCGCGCGGGCGCCGCTCGCGCAGCCGGCCCGCCGACCCGTAGGGCTCGTAGCCGACCAGCTCGCCGTTCACCTCGATCCGCCCGGCGTCGATCTTCTCCAGGTGGTTGAAGCAGCGCAGCAGCGTGGACTTGCCGGAGCCCGAGGGCCCGATCACGCACAGCACCTCCCCCGCGCGGACCTCCAGGTCGATGCCGCACAGCACCTCGATCTCGCCGAAGCGCTTGCGCACCCCCCTGGCCGAGAGGATCACCTCGTCGGTCGGCGGCTTGCTCGGCGTCGTGCTCACTTGGCCTCCCCCTTCACGGTCGTGACCTTCTTGGGCCCGCGCCCCGGCCGCAGGTTGCCCAGCACCCTCCGGTGCAGCGGGGGCGGTGCGGAGGCCGGGTTGAACCTCCGCTCCACGGCGTGCTGGGCGATGCTCGCGATGGTGGTCAGCACCAGGTACCAGATGGACGCGACGATCAGCAGCGCTATCACCTCGAAGTTGGCGAGGTAGAGGTGCTGGGAGACGGTCATCAGGTCGGCGCCGGCGATCACGGACACCAGCGAGGTGGTCTTCAGCATCGAGATGAACTGGTTCCCGAACGGAGGGATGATCACCCGCATCGCCTGCGGCAGCACCACCCGGGTGAGGACCTGCCGGTTGGACATGCCCAGCGAGGCTCCTGCCTCGCGCTGCCCGGGGTCCACGCTCTGGATGCCGGCCCGGACGATCTCGGACATGTAGGCGCCCTCGTTGATCGACAGGCCGAGCAGCGCCGCAACGAAGCCGGTGATCAGCGTGTTGGACTGCCAACTGACCAGCTTGGGGCCGTCGAAGGGGATGCCGATGCTGATCTCCGGGAAGAGAAGCGCCAGGTTGAACCAGAAGATCAGCTGGACCAGCAGCGGGGTGCCGCGGAAGAACCAGGTGTACGCGCCGGCCGTGGTGCGCAGCACCGGACTGTCGGACAGCTGCATCACCGCGACCACCACGCCGATGACGATGCCCACCACCTGGGAGATCAGGGTGAGTTGGACCGTCACCCAGAGCCCTTCCAGGATCACGCCGTCGAACTGGTACTTCGCGACGATGTCCCAGTGCAGGTTGGGGTTGACGATGATGGTCCAGGCGAGCCAGACGGCCACGAAGGCCGAGGCCAGAACGGCGATCCAGTGGCCCGGGCGGGGCCGGCCGGTCACCAGGAGCGCGAGGTCGTCCTCGGGCGCCCCGGTGCCCGCGGCGGGGGTCGCGGGGCGTGTCA
Source organism: Streptomyces sp. FH025 (assembly GCF_017427025.1). Lineage (GTDB taxonomy): Bacteria > Actinomycetota > Actinomycetes > Streptomycetales > Streptomycetaceae > Kitasatospora. Next base: position 2,753 of record NZ_JAFLNG010000053.1, on the reverse strand, counting down.
TGTCGGTGCTCATCTCGTCGTGCCCGCCGTTCTCACTGCGCCGCGTTGACGGTGGCGTGCTCGACGGCGCTGCCGCCGACCTGGTAGGTGTCCAGCACCTTGCGGTAGTCGCCGCCGTCGATCAGCTCCTGGAGCGCCTTCTGCACCGCGTCGCGCAGTCCGGCGTCCTTCTTCGCCACCGCGATGCCCCACGGCGCCGTGCCGTACTGCTCGGGGAGAACCTCGTAGGAGCCGCTGTTCTTCACGAACATCTGCGCCACCGGGTAGTCCACGATGGTGGCCACGGCGCGGTCGCTGTCGAGCTGGAGCAGTCCGGTCGGGGAGTCCTCGCTCTGCGAGATGGCCATCTTGGTAGCGCACTTGGCGTTCTGCTGCTCGCCGATCTCCAGGTTGGAGCTGCCCTTGGCGAGGACGACCTTCTTCCCGCAGAGGTCTTCGAGGGACTTGATGCCCTCGGGGTTGCCCTTCTTCGTCATGATGACGCCGCCGGTGCGGAAGTAGTCGACGAAGTCGACGGCCTGGCGGCGCTGTTCGCTGTCGGTCATGGAGGACATCACCAGGTCGTAGCGGCCGGCCTGGAGGCCCGGGATGAGCCCGTCGAAGGAGGAGTTGGAGAGTTCGAGCTTGAGCCCGAGCCGCCCGGCGATCGCGGCGGCGAGGTCCGGGTCGACGCCGGTCAGCTCGGTGGTCCCGGTCTTGTACATCTCCATCGGCGGGTAGCCGACGGAGGTGGCCACTCTGAGCACGCCGCTCTGCTTGTTCTTCGCCGGGAGCAGCTCGGCGGCACTCTTGCCGGAGGTGTTCTGCCCGGCGGCGGTGGACGGGGAACTGCCCTGGTCGGACCGACCGCAGGCGGTGGCGGCGAGTGCGACCAGGGCCAGCGCGGCCAGACAGCGCAGGGAACGGGGGCGGTTCATCGGCGACTCCCTCAGGCGGTGACGGTGGGCTGATGCTGGCAGCCGGGTCCGGGTGAACGGAAGATGATGAAGCTATTGCTGCCTGACCAACGATTTTCATACCGCTAGCCCCGCTGCCCTGCGTATTTGCGGCCGGACGGACCGTCGCCGTTTGTGAAGGATCGGCGCTCGGCCCTGGTTGCCGGGCGGGTGTCGGCGGCGGAGGCTGGAAGAAACCCGAGGAGCCCGGTGTCCCGGGCCAGGAGGTGACGTTCGCGATGAGCAGGCTTGAGGAGCAGATCGACATCAACGCCCCCGCGCAGAAGGTCTGGGAGCGGCTGCACGACGTGGAGTCCTACGCGACGTTCATGGACGGCGTCCAACGCGCCCATGCGCCCAGCCCCAACCGCGCCCATCTGGACGTACGGGCCGGCGAGGTGCAACAGGAGTTCGAGGCCGTCCTCACCGAACGCGGCAACGAACAGGTCCTGGCCTGGGAGACCCAGGGCAGCCCGGAGCTGAAGGGCACCCTCTCGGTGCGGTCGCTGGACCAGAACCACAGCCAGGTGCAGGTGCGGCTCGAGTACGAGCCGGAGGCCGTCCACGACACCTTCGGCGGCCCGCGGGGCATGGCCCAGATTCACCAGATCGAGAACACCGTCCGGGGCGACCTGGAGCAGTTCAAGAACATGATGGAGGCGGAGCGGTAGCCGACCGTCCGGGAGACGGGCGGCCACGACCGGCCGGTACGGGAAGTACGGGTACGGCGCGGTGCGGGCGCTGGCCGCGTCCAGCCGGGCCACCTGCTTCTCGGTCAGCGACCAGCCGACCGCGCCGAGGTTCTGCCGCAGCTGCTCCTCGTTGCGGGCGCCGATGATGACCGAGGAGACGGTCGGGCGGCGCAGCAGCCAGTTGATCGCCACCTGCGGGACGGTGCGGCCGGTCTCGGCGGCGACCTCGTCGAGCGCGTCGACCACGCCGTACAGCAGCTCGTCCTCGACCGGCGGGCCGTAGTCGGCGGTGTCGTGCAGGCGGCTGCCGGCCGGGAGCGGCTGGCCGCGCCGGATCCGGCCGGTGAGGCGGCCCCAGCCGAGCGGGCTCCACACCAGGGCGCCGACGCCCTCCTCCTGGGCGAGCGGCATCAGCTCCCACTCGTAGTCGCGGCCGACCAGGGAGTAGTAGACCTGGTGGGCGGCGTAGCGGGGGCGTCCGTGGCGGTCGGCGAGGGCGAGGGACTTCATCAGCTGCCAGCCGGAGAAGTTGGAGACGCCGGTGTAGCGGATCTTGCCCGCGCGGACGAGGTCCTCCAGGGTGGCCAGCACCTCCTCGATCGGGGTGCCGGCGTCGTAGGCGTGCAGCTGGAAGAGGTCCAGGTGGTCAGTGCCGAGGCGGCGCAGGGCGCCGTCCACCGAGCGGATCAGCCGGTCGCGGGAGGTGCCGGCGTCCTGCGGGCCGTCGCCGGTCGGCAGGCCGGCCTTGGTGGAGATGAGCACCTGGTCGCGGCGGCCGCGGATCGCCTGGCCGAGCACCTCCTCGGAGGCGCCGTCGGAGTAGACGTCGGCGGTGTCGAAGAGGGTGACCCCGGCGTCGATGGCGATGTCGAGCAGGCGGCGGGCCTCCTGGACGTCGGTGGTGCCCCAGGCACCGAACAGCGGGCCGCTGCCGCCGAAGGTGCCGGTGCCGAGGCTGAGCGCGGGGACCATGAGTCCGGACGCGCCGAGCCGGCGGTATTCCATGCCCGATCCCGCGCCGGCGGAACTCACATCGTTGGTTGCCATGACAGCAGCACTCCCCTCGGAGCCCACTAATGGGACTCCCGTTCCGTTAGGATGCTCTCAAGCTAGCACGCTCGCGCCT
>NZ_JAFLNG010000529.1 GCF_017427025.1 Streptomyces sp. FH025 | reverse complement strand
GGAACTCCTGGGCCGGGTCCGAGTCCGCGTCGCCGGTGGTCAGGCCGGCGGTGAGGGTCCTGGTGCGGTCGAAGGAGCTGATCATCAGCGCCCCCGTAGCCGCCGGGGCGGGAGGTCGCCTCCGACGGTGAGCTGGTCTACATCCGCGAGTCCGACGACCCCGCCACCATCGTCACCACCACCCGCACCAAGCTCAACGCCTGGATCCAAGGCGCCAAGGCCGGCGAATTCGACCACTTCACCGCGAGCTGACCCTCATCCCCTGTGCCCCGTCGCCTCCCGCCGGGGGCACAGGGGCGGCTATCCGGCGTTCCCCAGCTCCTCACGGATGCGGTCCAACTGCTCGACGGTCAGCGGATGATCCGCCAGGATCAGGGTCCACTGCCAGTGCGTGTCACGCCAACGATGCAGATGATGACCAGGGTTGAGGGCCCAGCCCGACAGGTACGGCTGATCCGCCAGCGGCTGGCGAACCAATTGGGCCGCACCCGGCGCGCCTGACGCCGGCCGGGTATCGAGGTCCAGGACCAGGAAGCCGGTGTCGGGATCGCCGTCGATCGGCGACAGTCGACCGAGCGGGCCCGGCCAGGACGCGGGTACCGGGAGCGGCCGAGTGCGGTAGTACTCGCTGATGCGCTCCCAACGGTCCGGTCGGTCCGGACCGCACTCAGGCTCGACGAACTGTTCCTCCGGCAACGACTCGGGGAATTCGAGGTCGGCGAGCTCCTCAACGTAGGCCGTACCCGGAGCACTCGCCCGCAGGACAATGCCCGTCTCCCTGTCGATGACCAGATGCAGCTGCCGATCCCCGGGCCCGACACCCTCTGTCAGCACGGCTTCCCGCCCTTCGCACCGGCCCCGCCGGCCCGCCATCACGTCTTCCGGCAGGCCGGGCATGACCAGCCGTGCGGGGTCAGGATCGAAGTTCCACGGCCAGCCGGTGCCGGGGAACGAGAGACCTGGTGACACCCATGGAGCACGGTTGCCGTCGCGGACGACGATGCGACCACCGAGATCGAGCCGCCACAACGAGGGCGCCCGGAAAGCGAACCCGGTCGCGGTCTCGACGTGTTCAGCTGGTGGATGACCGGCACCGCTGCCCACCCGGGGCCGCACCGCCCGATAGCGGCCGGTCAGGGCTCTCGGCGTCGACTGGGACGCGGAATCCATCAAGTGCCTCACTTGCGTTCGCCCTGGTCAGTCGCCCCGGCCCGTGGTCGGACAGAGCCTGCTGTCGCCTGCGGTCACGCACACGTCCCACCCTCGGAACTTCTCGCCTTCCTTGCCGTCATCTCCGATCGCGTACGAGCCGTCCGAGAACCGGATCTTGAGATTCACCATGGGGAACTTGGCGACGCCAACCGTCCTGCCGAATCCCCGCCAGTGGCAGCAAGTGCTCCGACCATTTCAGGTAGCGCGTCATTGCTCCTCGACCTCCACGAACACGATGAACACACAGAGTATTGGCATCCATACCTTGTGTTCCCAGACCTCGTCCCGCGCGCCCCACGTGTCACTGTGCGCAGGAAGTCGGCCAGGCCGACTTCCTGCGCAGCACCACACCAATCGGCCCGCGTCCCCAGGCCCCCTGAGGACGCGGGCCTACTTCCCCCACACACACCAGGGCCGGGCGTCTTTTTGTCGTTGTGGCTCTCTACCCCAGGTACGGAGTTGCCCTGTGCTCCAGGAAGTGCTGAAGCCGGAGCCGCTGGGTGGGGTGCATCGCCAGGCCTCCGATGTCGCCCGGGGCTACGAATTTGAGATCGGTGGACTCGTCCGAGATCCGGAGTTCCCCGCCCGTGATGCGCGCGGTGAAGCAAACGTTGAACTGCTGCCGGACCTCTCCGTCCGAGTAGGCGATCACGTGTCGGGGGTCGGTGTACGTGCCGACCAGCCCGGTGATCTCGACGTCAAGGCCGGTCTCCTCGCGTACCTCCCGAACGGCCGCGCCCGGAAGTGACTCACCGAGATCCATCGTCCCTCCCGGCAGCGCGTACAGGCCGTTGTCGGTGCGCCGTTGGAGCAGGATGCGCCCTTCGTCATCGGTGACCACGGCGGATGCTGCCACTGCCAGCCGGTTCGGCTTGGGCGCGTTGGGGTCATCGTAGAACTCGGTCCGTGCCACGTGATCAGCTCTCCTCGACCGGTAGGGCGGCGTTCCACGCTGCGTCGAAGCTCGCAGCATAGGTGTCGAACTGCGTCCCCGCCCGGTTGGGCATGACCGTGACCGTCGCCGGTGAGCACCGCCCGTGGCTGGATGACCCCGGTAACCCCCTGTTCTGAACCCATGACCGGCTCGCCCCATCTGGGGTAATCGCGCTTTGTGCACAGGAAGTCGGATCGGCCGACTTCCTGCGCACAAAGACCTGGAGCATCGTCGCCGCTTCGGCGGGGCCGAAGCGGCGACGGGGAGCCGCGCGGAGGGAGCTATGCGGGGTGGGGGGTGCGGAAGACCGTGGTGATGAGCCGGTCGAGGGCCTTGGGGAACTCCTGGGCCGGGTCCGACTCGGCGTCGCCGGTGGTGAGCCCTGCGGTGAGGGTCCTGCTGCCGTCGAAGGAGCTGATCATCAGCGCCCCGTAGCCACCGGGGGCGCCGCCGTTGTGGTGAACGATGGTGCCGCCCTCGGGGCCGAGGTCCTGGACGAACAGGCCGAGGCCGTAGCCGAGCATCCCGTGGGGCTTGCGCATCTCGTCCAGCAGTGGGGCGGGCAGGAGTTCGCCGCCGAGCAGCGCGCGGAAGAAGGTCTGGAGGTCCCGGGTGGTCGAGATCATGTCCCCCGCACCGACCAGCAGGGAGAGGTTCTGGCGGCTGACGTCGACGACCTTCCACTCGCCGCCGGCGTCCTGGTAGCGGTAGTAGCCGCGGGCGTGCGGGCCGGGGATGTCCGGCGAGTCGCCCGGCACCACGGTGCCGTGCAGGCCGAGCGGTCGCAGGATGCGCCGCCGCATCTCCTCGGCGTACGGCCGCCCGGTGAGCTTCTCCACCAGCAGGACGGCCAGCGTGTAGTTGGTGTTGGAGTAGCTCTGGTCGGCCCCGGGCTCGAACCGGGCCGGCTCGGACAGCGCGAACCGTACGAGTTCCTCGGGCCGGTAGCTGCGGAACCGGTTGTCCACCCACGCCTCGCCCACCGAGGGGAGCCCGGGCACGAACGTCCCGTCAGGGCCCGGCTCGCCGGTGCAGTTGTACACGCCGCTGGTGTGCTGCAACAGCATCCGTACGGTGATGCGCCCGTCCAGTCCGAACTCGGGCAGGTGGTCGGCCACCGGGGTGTGCAGCGTGATCACGCCCTCGGCCACCAGGTGCAGCACCAGGGTGGCGACGAAGGTCTTGGTGGTACTGCCGATCCAGAACTGCCCGTCCGTCGACGGCGCGGCGCTGCCGCCCAGCTCGTGCACTCCGGCGCTGCCGACCCACTCGCCTCGCTCGTCGCGCACCCGCAGCTGCACCCCGGCGAAGCCGGCGTCGACGAACTCCTGGGCGGCCTTCCGCAGTTCGGGGCGGTCCTGGGCCGCGTTGTGCTGGACGGTGCTCATGGTCTTCCCTTCGGTCGTCGTCGAGGTTTCTCAGAGGCTGCGGGCGGTGATGTCGCCGTGGGCGGTGGTCGCGTGGATGGCGAGCTCGGTCTCGCCGGTGTTCCGGAGCGCGTTGTGGATGCGGCCGTAGCTGGTGCCGGCGTCCATGGCGGCGGAGACGCCGCGGGCGGCGTCGACCTCGATCCGGCCCATCTCGGTGCGCAGGGTGACCGTGCCGCGCACGGCCTCGGTGATGCGGATGTCACCCTTCTGGGTGGTGATCTCGGCGGGGCCGCCGAGGCGGCCGACCGTGATGTCGCCGACCTGGAGGGCGAGCCGGGCGCCGGCGGTCTCGTCGAGCTTGACGGCGCCCTGCGCGGCCTCGTAGCTGACGTAGCCGAGGCGTCCGACGCCCCGGAGTTCGGCCATGGCCGCCTTCGCCTCGACCCGGGAGCCGGCCGGCAGCTGGACGGTCACCTCGACGGATCCCGAGCTGCCGAGGACCCGGTTCTTCGGCTCCGGCGTCTCGATCCGCAGGAGACCGTCGGCGTAGGTGACCTCGATCCGCTCGGCCGCCTTCACGTCACGGCTCTTCGTGGCGTCGGCGGGCAGGACCTCGACCGTGGTGTCGGCCCGGTCGGCGGCGATGAACCGGATGCGCCCGGCGGGGATGTCCAGGACGGCGGTGACGGGGGCGGTGGTGTCGAACTTCTGCATCGCGGTCTCCCTCTTCGGCGGCGCGGGCCCCTCGGCCCGCTGCTTTCTGACAACGGAAACGCTACGTTGCGTTCACTGCTCAGGCAACAAGCATGTTGCGCGCAATCTCCATCAACACAAGTCAGAGGCAAGAAATCATTGCAACGGCCTCGAACGTAACGCAACGAACCCCGCCAAGTTCGTTGCAATGAACTGGACGTTAACGCTATGCTGGAGCCGCCGCACGCCACGAAGGAGACCGCGATGCCGGGAGGCAGACTCACCCAGCAGGAACGCCAGCAGATCGCGCTGGGGCTGGCCGACGGCCTCGCCTACGCGGAGATCGCCAGGCGCCTCGACCGCCCGACCTCCACCGTCACGCGCGAGGTCATGCGCAACGGCGGCCCCACCGCCTACCGCGCCGACCTCGCCCAGCGCGCCACCTCACACCGCGCCCAGCGCCGCCGGCAGGCCGAGCCCGGGGGGCCGACCGCCTCCCCGCAGACCCATGGGCGCGACGCCGAGGCGGTGCGCGCGTACGAGGAGGTGTTCACCACCGTCCTCATGCAGTCGGGAACGCCCAAGATGATGGCCCGGGTGCTGTCCTGCCTCTTCACCACCGACGCGGGCAGCCTCACCGCCGCCGAGCTCGCCCAGCGCCTTCAGGTCAGCCCGGCGTCCGTCTCCAAGGCGGTCGCCTACCTGGAGAGCCAGGGCCTCGTCCGCCGGGAGCGCGACGAACGCCGCCGCGAGCGCTACGTCGTCGACGACGACGTCTGGTACCAGTCGATGATGGCCAGCGCCCACGGCACCGCCCAACTCGCCGTCATCGCACGGCAGGGCGTCGGCGTCCTCGTTCCCGACACCCCGGCCGCCGCCCGCATGGAGAACGTCGCCCGCTTCCTCGACTTCGTCTCCGAGGCCATCACCCGCGCCGCCGACCAGGCCCGCGAGGTCCTCCACACCAAGCCCGAACACACGGGCAGCTGACTCGAAATCAGGTTCGGGCCCGGCGGAGGAAGTACTCGGCGAGATCCACCGCCTCCCGGACGGGGATGAGGTGGCACTCGGCGGTGCCTATGCGCGCGGAGGTGACGCCGGTGGCGGCGCGCAGGACCTGGACCCCGAGGTCGGCGAAGTGGAGGTCGTCGAGGTAGGGGGCCTTGAAGGAGAGCCAGCCCTCCGGCCCCCGGCACCGGAACTCGCTGATGCGGACGTCGGGCATCCGCAGGTCCGCGAGGTGGAAGGCGGTGAACCTCGCCATCGGGGCCCCGAGCATCAGCACCCGGGCGTCCAGGTC
>NZ_JAFLNG010000528.1 GCF_017427025.1 Streptomyces sp. FH025 | reverse complement strand
CGTCTCGACCGGCGTGGGCAGCGCCGTCGGCGTCGGATCCGGTGTGGGCGCCGGGGCCGCCGACGGCGTCTCGGTCGCGGACGGGCTTACCGGGGCCACCGCCGGAACCGGGGTGTGCGCCGGCTCGGCCGGTTTGGGGCCGACGATCGCCCCGAGCCACACCAGGCTGCAGAACGCCGCCACCACGGTACTGGTGAGCTTGCGCCAGAGCGGCCGGGGCCAGGTCCAGGCGATCGGGAAGGCCGCGAGCGGGAAGACGAGGAAGCTGGCGGCATGCACCGCGCGGTGCTGCCACCAGGGGCGCCGCGGGGGAGCGGGCGGCAGCTGGGACGGCAGGGGCGGTGGCGGTGGCGGATACACGGAGGAGCTGCGTCCTTCTTGTGGTGGGTTCATGGTGGCCCGCTCACCGTATATGGATCGCATAAGAAGTTGATCGGGCGCGTCCGGAATCGAATCCGGACCGTGACCTCCGACTTCCCGCCCCCTCCGGCCCGTCAACTACCGGTTGGTAGCGGCCTGGTGTGGTTGTCGGATGATGCCTCCTGTGGAACAACTGATGCGTTGACGTCGCCTCAGGAGGACTCGGATGAGGGCTCTGACCCGTCTCGCGCCATCACTGTTACTCACCACCGCCCTGGTCTGGGCGAACGCCGGGCCGGCCGGTGCCGCCGCTCCGCCGCCGAAGGTGCCGGAGGCGGTGGGGTGGGGCGGAGCGGTGGCCACCGTCGACGCCGACGCGACCGCGGCCGGCATCGAGGTGCTGCGCAAGGGCGGCAACGCGGTGGACGCGGCGGTGGCCGCCGCCGCGGCGCTCGGGGTCACCGAGCCGTACTCCTCCGGGGTGGGCGGCGGCGGGTACTTCGTCTACTACGACCACGCCACCGGCCGGGTGCACACCATAGACGGCCGCGAGGTGGCGGGCCGCAGCGCCGACGCCTCTCTGTTCCTGGAGAACGGCAAGCCGCTCGCCTTCCCGGACGCCGTCACCAGCGGACTGTCCGTCGGCGTCCCCGGCACCCCGGCGACCTGGGACTCCGCGCTGCGCCAGTGGGGCACCCGCTCGCTCGCCCAGAACCTCGAACCCGCCGAGCGGATCGCCGAGAACGGCTTCGTCGTCGACGCGACCTTCCGCGGCCAGACCGCCGACAACTACGCCCGGTTCAAGGACTTCCCGGCCACCGCCAAGCTGTACCTGCCGAACGGCAAGCCCCCCGAGGTCGGCACCGTCCTGCGCAACCCCGATCTCGCCGCGACCTACCGCCTGCTCGGCAAGGACGGCGTGAAGGCCTTCTACCAGGGCGAGTTGGCCGGGGACATCGTCAACACCGTGCAGCACCCGCCGGTCGACCCGGCCTCCGGCCGCAACGCCCGCCCGGGGAAGGTCGACACCGAGGACCTGGCCGCCTACCAGGCCCGCCGTCAGGCGCCGACCCACGTCGCCTACCGCGACTACGACGTCTACTCGATGGCCCCCTCCAGCTCCGGCGGCACCACCGTCGGCGAGGCGCTGCACATCCTGGAGGACGGCGACCTCTCGTCGTACAGCGGCACGCAGTACTACCACCACTTCCTGGAGTCCTCCAGGATCGCCTTCGCGGACCGCAACCGCTGGGTCGGCGACCCGGCCTTCAGCGACGTCCCGACCAAGCAGCTGCTGTCCGAGCGCTACGCCGCCTCCCGGGCCTGCCTGATCAGCCCCGACCACGCCCTCACCAGCCCGCTCGCCCCTGGGGACCCGCGTCACCCGGCCGACTGCGCCTCCGCCGGCCCGGCCGTCGCCGAGCCGTACGAGGGCCCCAACACCACCCATCTGACGGTGGCGGACCGCTGGGGCAACATCGTCTCGTACACCCTCACCATCGAGCAGACCGGCGGCAGCGGGATCACCGTCCCCGGCCGGGGCTTCCTGCTCAACAACGAGCTGACCGACTTCGACTTCGCCCCGCTCACCCCGGGCGTCCCGGACCCCAACCTTCCCGGTCCGGGCAAGCGGCCGCGCTCCTCGATGTCCCCGACCATCGTGTTGCGCGACGGTGAGCCGCTGCTGGCCACCGGCAGCCCGGGTGGCGCGACGATCGTCACCACCACCCTCCAGGTGCTGCTCGGCCGGCTCGACCGCGGCCTGAGCCTGGAGCAGGCCATCGCCGCGCCGCGCGCCAGCCAGCGCAACAGCGCGGTGACCCAGGCCGAGCCGGGCTTCCTGGCGCTGCCCGAGCGAGCTGCGCTGGAGGGCCTCGGGCACCGCTTCGCCGACGGCGGCGAGATCGGCGCGGCCACCGGTGTCGAACGGCTGTCGGACGGCCGCTGGGTGGCCGCCGCCGAACCGGTGCGACGCGGGGGCGGCTCGGCCGCCGTGGTCCGGCCCGCAGGCTGATCCGATCGCGCGCCGGGGCGGCCCGACGTGTCGGTGCCGGGCGGTATGTTCGGGGTGGGTCTCCCTCGCGAGGGGCGGCCCACCTCCGTCCGTACCGAACCACCGGGAAGGCCGCCCGCCGTGACCGTCCGCATCGCCACCTGGAACATCAACTCCGTCACCGCGCGGCTGCCCAAGCTCCTGGAGTGGCTGGAGAGCGCCAAGCCCGACGTGCTCTGCCTCCAGGAGCTCAAGTGCGCGGCCGACGCCTTCCCGTACGAGGAGGTCCGCGAGCTCGGCTACGAGACGGCCGCGCACGGCACCGGCCGGTGGAACGGCGTCGCCATCGTCTCCCGGCTCGGCCTGGAGGACGTCGTCCGCGGCCTCCCCGGCCAGCCCGGCTACCTCGCCGACGGCGCCCTGCTGCCCGACGTCGAGCCGCGCGCCATCGCCGCCACCTGCGGCCCGGTCCGGGTCTGGTCGGTCTACGTGCCCAACGGCCGCGAGGTCGACCACCCGCACTACCGGTACAAGCTGGAGTGGCTGGAGGCGCTGCGCAAGGCCTCGGTCGAGGACGCGGCCGGCTCCCGCCCCTTCGCCGTCCTCGGGGACTTCAACATCGCCCCCACCGACGAGGACGTCTTCGACGTCGCCGCCTTCGAGGGCCTCACCCATGTCACCCCGGCCGAGCGCGCCACGCTGGAGGCGCTCGACGGGATCGGCCTGCACGACGTGGTGCCGCGCCCGCTCAAGTACGACCGCCCCTACACGTACTGGGACTACCGCCAGCTGGCCTTCCCGAAGAACCGGGGCATGCGGATCGACCTCACCTACGCCAACAAGCCCTTCGTCGACGCCGTCACGGACAGCTACGTCGACCGCGAGGCCCGCAAGGGCAAGGGCACCTCGGACCACGCGCCGGTCGTGGTTGATCTTGAGCTCTGAGTAATCATGACGGGGCCGGCGTCGCGCTGCGTGATGGATCGTCGCTCGAACGGTCCTGAGCGGTGGCTGGGCGCCGGGCGCCTGCCTACTGTCGGTGAGTGACCGGGTGCGGTTGTTCGACCACGTGGACTTGGGAGTCCTCGGCCGCGCCCGAGAATCCCGGAGGTTCCGGCATGCGCCCCATGCGTACGGCCGCCGCCGCCCTGATCGGCGCGACGGTGCTGACAGGTCTGACGGCCCCCCTCGCTTCCGCAAGGGACAGCGCGGCCTCGGTCAGCCCGTCCCAGGCCGCACCGGGCCAGACCGTGACGGTCACGGTCTCCTGCGAGAAGTCGGACAAGCCCGACGCCAAGACCATCACCGCGCACTCGGCCGCCTTCGACGGGGGCCCCGCGACCCTCACCCTGGGCTCCGACGGCAAGCACAGCGGCTCCGCCCGCCTGGCTTCCCAACACACCGGCGACAACAAGGTCGACGGCACCTGCCCGGACGGCGGCGCCTTCTCCACCGCCGTCAAGGTCGCCACCGTGGCGGCCGGAGGCGCCGACAGGGGCCCCGGCGACAGGGGCCCCGCTGACAAGGGTCTCGGCGACAAGGGTCTCGGCGACAAGGGCCCCGCTGACAAGGGTCTCGGGGACAAGGGCTTCGGCGACAAAGGCCTCGGGGACAAGGGCCTCGCCGACAAGGGCCTAGGGGAGTGGGGCAAGGCCGCGGGGGAGTGGGCCGGCTCGCTCGGCCAGTCCGGCGCCGGTAGCCAGCAGGTCGCCCCGCACGGTGCGGTGGAGACCGGTTTCGGCGGCTCCGTCGCGGCGGACCCGGGGGAACTGGCCGCGGGTCTCGCGCTGGTCGCGGGTGGCGTCGGCGGCTTCTGGCTGCTCCGGAGGCGCGGTGCCTGATGGCCCTCGCCCCCTCACCCCGCTCCATGCCGCCGGACCCCGTACGGGACCGGCGGCGCGGTGGTGCGTCAGACGGTCGCCGGCCCGCGCTCCTGTGTGAGTTCCGCCTCGCCCGCCGTCTCGCCCCCCGCCTCTCGCCGCGCTTCGTGCCGCAGGGTGCCGGTGGCCAGCAGGTACTGGGCGAGGACGTACGTCGCCATGATCCAGAACTGATGCCCCGGCAGCTCCCGCCACTTCGCCAGCTGGGTGGCGATCAGCGTGTCGGAGAGCAGGAACAGCGCCCCGCCCAGCCCGGTCCGCCAGCCCAGCCCGGCCGAGGTGACGGCCGTCGAGGCGAGCAGCAGGCTGTAGCCGGCCACCGGGACCTTCAGGTCCCCGAGGTCCGGCCAGAGCTGACTGACCATGGCCGCCCAGGCCGCCGCGTAGCCGGCCGCGACCAGCAGGGCCCGGCGCCGGTCGGTGAGCGCCCCGCGCTTGACGAACATCGTCACGTAGCAGATGTGCGCGGCCGCGAAGGAGCCCATGCCGGCCAGGAACGCGGTGTCGTCCTTCAGCTGCAGCAGGACGTCCCCGCCCGCGCTCGCCAGCAGCGCCGGGGCCAGCAGCTTGGGAGCCTCCCGCTCGGCGGTGGCCGCCGCCGCCACGCTGTGCGCGGCCAGCAGCGGCATCAGGGCCGGCTTGGTGGCGTTCTGCAGCACCGAGGCGCCGGACAGGATCGCGCCCAGGTGCGCCGCGGAGGTGGCCGCGAAGCCGCCGAGCAGGCCGGTGGCCGAACGCAGGCGCCCGCCGAGTCCGGTGCGGGTGGAAGTCGTACGGATGCTCATGCCGGGAGTGCCTCCGGGGTGCACGGTGGGGGGATCCACCGACCCTAAGGGAACCGGGCGGGCGGCGGAAGACCGGGTTACCGGTGCGTAACCCCGGCCCGGTACGGCGGATGACGGAACGGCCGGGTAGCGGAGGGCCGTCGGCCGATTCGAGGGCTCTTGCGGAGAGTTCCTCAGGAGAGTGGTTGCTGCCACCGGGTGAGCCGCTCACCGTCTAGTCTGGTCCCCGACATGGAGCAGCAGGAGTACGCGGTCGGCGCCACCCGGGTGGCCGTCGGCAGGCCGGACGGACGCAAGGGCGGGGCAGGACGGGGAACCGCCGACGCCGTCCTCGCCGTACGCGAAACCGCCTCCGCCGATGCCTCCGTCGATGCCTCCGTCGACGCCTCCGCCGACCCGGTGCCCGGGCTCGCCGCCGAGGGCGGTGCCGACGGTCCGCGGACCACCGCCGAGCACCTCTCGCCCGACCCGGGGCTGCTGCGGCTCGCCTATTGGTTCGCCGCCGCCGGCCCCGGT
>NZ_JAFLNG010000527.1 GCF_017427025.1 Streptomyces sp. FH025 | reverse complement strand
GGCCGCGGCCGAGGGGTTCGCCCTGGGCGAGGACGGTCTGGACGGCTTCGACGAGTTCGCCGCGGCCGGGCGCGGCGTGGCCGCGCAGCCGGGCGAGGTCGCCGGCGAGGCGGACGATCTCGCGGGCGTCGGCCGGACCGGAGGGGTGGTCCTGGGCGCGCAGGGCGGCACAGATCCGGACGGCGGTGGTGGTGAGCGCCTCGGTGAGGCGTTGCGGGTCTCCCCCGGCGTCGAGGACGGTGTGCTGCCATTCGGGGTCGCGGATGCCCGCCGGGTAGCCGGAGCGGGCGTCGAGCAGCGGGTAGGTGTACGGGATCAGGGACAGGACGTGCCCGGGGTGGTCCGGGCCGGGCGGCTCCTCCTCGGCGGTCGGCCCGTCGAGCAGCGCGGGGGCGTGGAAGGCGCCGACGACGACGGCGATCCGGCGGCCGTCGGCCGAGGCGGCCCGGATGCGGGCGCGCATCCAGGCCTCGCGGCGCAGGTCGTACGGGTCGACGCCCTGGCCGCTCTCGGCGTCGTGCCGCAGCGCCCAGCCGACCAGCAGGGCGGCGCGCCGGACGGCCTCCGGAGTGGAGCCGGGGGCGGCGGTCTCGACCAGGCGGTCCCACAGGTCCTCGTCGGAGGCACGGCCGGTGAGGCGGTGGCGCAGCGCGTCCGCGACGCCCGGCCCCTCGGCCGCACCGCCGGAGCCGGGGCGGTGGTCCGCACCGGCCCGGCCGGTGCGGTGGGCGAGCGGGAGGTCGCAGGCGATGGCCTCGACGCCGTTGCGCCGGGCCCAGCGCAGGGCGGCGAGTTCCGGGGAGAAGTCGGCGAAGGGGTAGAAGGCCGGTCCGGTGGTGTCGTCGGAGCCGGCCGGGGCGGCGGCGAGGGCGACCGGGGCCTCGGTCGCCTCGTCGGCGAGCCCGTCGAGCCAGGGCTGGAACTCGGCGGGCAGTTCGACCAGGACCGCCTCGGGCCGGGCGGCGTCGAGCAGCGCGGGGAGGACCGCACTGAGGGACGGCGCGTGGTGCCGCACGCCGATCAGGTAGGGCCCGGGACGGTCGGTGCCGGAGCCGGCCAGCCGCTCCGCCTCGCCCCGGATGCCCGGACGGGCGTCGCCCGGGGTGGTCTTCACCGCGCTGCTCGTCATCGTCAGGCCTCCAGCGCCGAGCGGAGGTCCCACAGGGTGCGCCAGGTGGCGGCGCCCTGTTCGGCGCGGCGGCGGACCGGGCCGTCCCAGTAGCCGAGCAGCCGGGCCGCGTCGGCCGGGTCGTCCTTGCGGACGACGCCGAGGAGTTGGCCGGGGAGGCGGCCCAGGAGGTCGCCGCCGTCGGGCAGGTAGGCGGCGGTGACGCCGAGCGCGGTGGCGACGGAGACGGCCTCGGCGGTGCTCATCACGGTGGACGGGCGTTCGACGTCCCAGCCCTCGGTGGAGCGGCCGGTGCGCAGGTCGCGGAAGGCGGTGACCAGGGCCTCCAGGACGGCGTCGTCCACGGCGTAGCCGGCCCCGGCCCGGGCGACGGCGGCGGTGGACTGGCGGCGGACCAGGTCGACCTCGGCGGCGAGGCTCCCGATCGGGCCGACCGTCTCGAAGTTGAACCGCCGCTTGAGGGCCGCCGACATCTCGCTGACGCCCTTGTCGCGCAGGTTGGCGGTGGCGATCAGGGTGAAGCCGGCGGCGGCGTGCAGCTGCCCGTCCGGGGTGCCGGCCAACTCGGGGACGGCGATGCGCCGTTCGGAGAGCAGGGAGACCAGCGCGTCCTGCACCTCGGGCAGGCAGCGGGTCACCTCCTCGACCCGGGCGACGGCTCCGGTGGTCATCGCGGTGAGCACCGGGGAGGGCACGAGGGCCTCCCGGCTGGGGCCCTTGGCGAGCAGCAGGGCGTAGTTCCAGCCGTACTTGAGCTGGTCCTCGGTGGTGCCGGCGGTGCCCTGGACGGTGAGCGCGCTGGTGCCGCAGACGGCGGCGGCGAGCAGTTCGGAGAGCATGGACTTGGCGGTGCCGGGCTCACCGACGAGCAGCAGGCCGCGCTCCCCGGCGAGGGTGACGACGCAGCGTTCGACCAGGGCGCGCTCGCCGACGAACTTCGGCTCGATGACCAGGCCTCGGCGCCCGGCCTTGAGCTTCTCGCCATCGCTGCCCATCACGAAGGTGACGACGGCGCGCGGGGTGAGGCGCCAGCCGGGCGGGCGCGGGCCGCTGTCGTGGGCGGCCAGGAACTCCAGTTCGGCGGCGTGCTTCTCCTCGGGCGGCACGATCTGCCGCACGGCGGGGGTGGTGGTCTCGGTGACGGTCATCGGCTGGCCTTCCTGCGCTTGCCGGTCTGGAGCTCTTCGTATCCGGGGGCGTCGCCGTCGAGGGTGCGCCGCCAGGCGGCGGCGAACAGCTCGGGGACGGGCAGGTGTGCCAGCGCCGGCCGGTGGGTGGGCAGGTGGTACAGGGCGGCCTTCCAGGTCTCGACGGGCAGCGCGGGGGCCTTGGCCTCCTGCCAGCCGCCGGGCAGGAAGAGGCTGCGGCCGGCCCGGGCCCGCTTGGCCTCCAGCACCAGGTCGGTGGCGGCGAGTTCGGCGCGGGCGCGCTTGAGCCGGGCGGGCTTCCAGCCCGTCCAGCGGGCGGTGTTGCGGTCGGTCGGGTCGGGCAGGGCGAGCAGTTGGAGGTAGAGCGCGGCCGCGTCCTCGCCGAGGCCGTGGGTGCGGGCCACCTCGGCGACCAGGTCGGGCACGGTGAGGTGCGGGTTCTGCAGCCAGGCCGGGCCGTCGCCCTCGGCGGTCGCCCCCGGCGCGGCGGCGGAGGCGGCCAACCGCTCCGCCTCGCCGGCCAGGACGGACTTGAGGGCCCTCAGCTCCGGGGTGAACCAGTAGTCGTCGGCGAGTCCGAGGAGCAGTTCGACCAGCGGGTCGTCGGGGCCGGTGAGCCCGGCCGGGCGCACCCAGACCCGTTCGAACTCCTCGTGGTACGGGGAGAGGACGAGCGCCGGGCCGCAGCGGACCAGGCCGTCCGGGTCGGCCCCGCCCTGGGCGGGCAGGCCGAAGTGGCTGCGCAGGATGGCGGCCACCGGGGCGCCCTTGGGCGTGCGGAACAGGTCGAAGCCGAGCAGCAGTTCGGGGTCGGCGAGCCGGGTGCGCAGCGCGGTGGCGGCCGTGGGCAGCAGGGGGCGCAGCGGGCTGTCGGCGGGCAGGTGGTAGGCGAGCCAGCGCAGGGCGTCGAGGGTGGCGTGCAGGGCGCCCTGTCCGGGGACGGCCATGGCGTCCTCGGCCTCCAGTCGGGGTGTGCCCCGGCCGTCGTCGGTCAGGCGGAAGGTGGTGGTGCCGGTCAGCCAGGGGGTGTGGGCGGGGTTGAGGACCTCCTCGATGCGGCTGATGGGCACGCCTTTGACTCCGGCCTGGGCGTCCTCGGGCAGCGTGACGAGCCGTCCGAAGTGCCGGATCCAGGCCTCGGCACCGGCGGCGAGGTCGGGGCCCTCCGTCCACAGCCGCTTCGGGTCGTCGAGGGGCAGCAGGGCGCCCCAGACCTCCGCGAGGGCGGTGTGGTCGTGGCCGCGCAGCCATTCTCGGGCGGCCTTGACCTCGGCGGACTTGAGGCCGTACTCGGCGGGCACGGTGACGTCGCCCCAGTGCAGCAGGCTGGGCGGCGGGCTGAGCAGCAGGGTGGCGCGGGCGGTGCCGATGCCGGTGAGTTCGGCGAAGGCGGTGGCGCGCTCGGGCTGCCAGGGGACGCTGCCGTGCAGGGCGGCGACCCTCCAGAACTTGGCGACCCAGGCGGCGCCGATCCGTTCCTCGGTGTTGCGCTCGCTCTCGGTGGTGAAGTGGGCGACGGGGCCGAACTCGCCGCTCGGGTCGTGGTCGACGGCGAGCCACTGGACCTTGCCGTCCGGGCCGTGGCCCCAGTGGCCGAGGATGACGACGGTGCGCTCGCCGTGGCGCAGCACCTCGCCCTGGCGGAAGGTGACGGGGCCCGTGCCCTTGGCGCGGTCGTCCGTCTCGGCGAGGACGATCTCGCGCAGGGTGGCGCCGCGGTCGGCGAGCGGGCCCCTGGTGAGTTCGCCGAGCAGCAGGACCAGCGAGGAGCGGTGGGACGGTGCGGTGAGCGGGGCGGCCACGGCGTGGGCGAGGGTGTCGATCCGGCCGAGCAGGTGCAGCCAGCCGTGGGCGGCGTCTCCGCCGTGCAGGGTGACGGTGGCCGGGGTCGTCCAGCCGTCGCCGGTCGCGGCCGGCGGGGCGGCGAGGACGGCGGTGACGGCGCGCAGGTTGTTGAGCACCCAGCAGCGGTCGCTGCTGCCCCAGGTGTTGCCGAAGCCCCGGTTGTCGGGCAGCACGGTGTTGACGGCGTCGCGCAGCTCGTGGTCGAGGCCGTGGTCGGGCCGCCACTCGGCGGCTTCCGCCTTGCCGGGGCGCTCGGCCTCGGGCTGCGGGAGGAAGCGGGCGGTCCGGTCGAGCAGGTCGGCGGCGGCGCGGGCGAGCCCGGCGACGCCGGCGAGCAGCAGCGGGTGGCTGATGCCGGGCAGGGCGGCGCCGACCGCTTCGACGGGCAGGCTGTTGCGGGCCTCGCCGCGCTGGGCGAGCGGGCGCCGGACGCCCTGGACGGTCAGCCAGCGCTGCTCGTCGTCCGGGACGGGCTCGGCGTCGACGGGCCAGGCGACGTCGATCAGGTGGGCGGCCTGCTCGGCCGTCACGGCGCGCAGCACCTGCGAACCGGCCTCGTCGCGGGGGCGCAGGGCGTGCCAGTGGTCGTACGGCGGGACGAGCGCGGTGCCGGCGGCGGAGAGCTCGCCCGGCGTGCAGGCTTGCAGTTCGACGGTGCCGTCCGTGCGGTCGGCGAGGTCGGACAGGTTGAGGGTGAGGTGCTCGCCGCTGCGGCGACTGACCACCGGGCTGCTCCCACCGGGCAGGGCGAGCCGGCCGGCCGGGACGACGCCCGGCTCGCGCCGCCCGTCCAGCGGCAGGACGATGCGCTGCCCGTCGGCCGTGAAGGCGGTGACGGTGCGCCCGGGCTCCCTGCGGACCCAGCCGCCGAGCACGGTGCCGTCGGTGCCGAGCGGGGTCCGCTCCAGGCCGGGCTGCATCGGCAGCAGCCGGGTGCGGCCCGCGACGAGTCGGCCGGCCGCGGCGGTGGCGGCGATCACGGGCGGCTCGGCGGCGCGGCCCAGGGTGCCGGTGAGCGGGTCGAGTTCGCGCAGGACGGGGCTGCCGTCCGGGGCGTACCGCAAGGTCCAGTAGCCGGTGCCGTCGCCGAGGACGGTGTGCTCCTCGGGCATCCGGGTGTCGCCGGGGTGCAGCGGGCGTTCGCCGGTGGTGCGGCCGCCGCCGGGCAGTTGGAGGGACGGGGCCTCCGGGTGCCGGTCGCCGTAGTGGTAGCCGGTGATGATCCGACCGCCGAGCTCGACGGTCTCATCAGGACGGCTGGACCAGTAGGCGACCTGCTTGCCGTCCTGGTTCCAGACGACGAGGAGTTCGCCGTCGACGTAGCGCAGCCGGGGCCGGTTCCGGCTCTCCTTCGGGTTGGGCGCCCGCAGGGTGTGCTCCAGCAGGATGCCCTCCGGGCCGACCACGAGGGCCTTGTCGAGGCG
>NZ_JAFLNG010000526.1 GCF_017427025.1 Streptomyces sp. FH025 | reverse complement strand
CCGGTCGGTGTCCACCGCCTTCTGCGCGGCGTCCACCGCCTGCTGGGTGGCGGCGCCGGTGGTCGGCGCCGGGTAGCCGAGCTTGCGGTAGAACGCCGTCACCGCCGAGGCCGTGCCCGCTCCGTACGAACCCGTCTCGTCGTCGCCGGTCGAGTACCCCAACCCGGCCAGGGCGGCCTGGAGTTCGGACACGTCGGGGCCGGTGCTGCCGGGCTTGAGGTCGCGGTAGGCGGGCACCGCGCCGGGCAGGGCGAACAGCGGCTGCCCGGACACCTCGGCGAGCAGCTGCCCGGCCTCGACGGTGTCCCCCGACTTCACCCCCAGCTTGGAGACGAACAGCGCGGTCACCTCGGCCGAGGCCGAGGCCGGGACGACGTTGTACTGCGCCGGCGGGTACACCAACGCGCGGGCGGCGAGGGAACGGGTCAGCACCTGGCTGACCACCGGTGCGGTGAGCAGGCTGTTCGGCGGCGGCGCGGTCTGCGCGGCCCGCTCGGCCGGGGACTTCACCAACGTCGCCGCGCGGCCCGCGAGCGGGTGGGCGGTGCGGCGTCCGGTTCGTCGGCCGCGCTCGTCATCGTGCTCAACAAGGCACCCTCCTGGAGGACTTCACTGGGGGCGGTGCCCTCGCCCGGTCGTCTGGTCGGTGTCAACTGTGGTGTGTCCTTCAGCCGTTGGTGGAGGCGTTGGCGGGGCCGTCGACGGCACCTCCGGTGGCACCTCCGGTGGTTCCCGAGACGAGTGCGGCGGCCCGGTGGACGAGGTCGTCCAACCGCTGCCGCCGGTCCGCGAGCTGCGCGGCGTGGGTCTCGACGTACCGCTTCCCGTAGGCGGTCTGCACGGCGACGATCGTGCCGACGGTGTTCTCGGCGAGCTTGCACCGGAGGTCGGCGGTGGCGGTGGCGATCTCCTCGGGGCCGGGACCAGGGCCGGTGCCGAGGCCGGGGCCGGTCGAAGCCTGGGCCGTCGCCGCCGCGGGGGTGCCGGCCGGCGGGTGCCACTTCGGGTCGGCGATCGCGGAGACCGGGTCCGGGTAGTCGTACCCCTCGTCCTTCATGCACCGCGACCAGGCGGCGTAGGCGGCGGTGATCCGGGGGTCGTCCGCCGGCACCTTCGGGCCGCCGTCGGGCAGCGTGCCCTCTCCGTAGGAGAGCCCGTCGGCGTCGCGCAAGGCGTCCAGGCCCTTCCGCGCGCAGCCGCCCGTCGGTACCGGTCTGCCGTCGAGGGCCGGGACGGGCTGGTGGGTGGCCGGGTCGGTCCCGGTCAGGGCGATCTGCTCGGCGACGGACGCGGGCGGCTGGGCGTCGGCGGGGGCGCTCTGGTCCGCGAACCGCACGGTCAGGTCGTAGCCGAGGGCGCCCGCCCGGTCGGTGTCGAAGTAGCCGTACAGCGTGCTCCGGGTCTGCCGGCCGCGCTGCGCCTCCTCCGCTCCGAGCACGACGGTCGGGCGGCCGGCGAAGCCGAAGCCGCGCATGCACTCGGCGGTGACCGCGTCCCGGGCCTGGACCATCAGCCTGTTCTGGGCCGGCGTCACCAGGTAGGGGTCGGTCGGCAGGCTGACCTGGCTCGCCTCGGTGATCGTCGGCACCGCTCCGAGGGCGGGCGGTCCGGCCGGGTCCGAACCGCCCCGGGCGGTGCAGCCGCTCAGCAGCGCGGCGGTGACGAGCACCCCGGACGCGATGATCCGTAACCGGGCCATCGGGCCTCTCCTCTCCAACCTTCGTGCCGGACTTCGTAGCGGACGGACGCGGTGCTTCGGCTGCGCACCGCTCCGATCCTTGCCCACCGGCCGCCGGGAGAACAGGAGGTTCCGGAGGAACTTCCGGCTGCGCCCCGAAGGACCCTCCCGCCCGCGCCGACCGGTGCGACCAGGGCGGATTCCCGCGCGTACGACGTCCGTTGTGATGCCGATCGACGGTTGTGCCCGGGTTGCTCATCCCTTGCGAGCTGTCGGATCCGGTGTCCGGGTACGGGCATATGCTCAAGGTGCGAAGCCGACTCCCCATCCGGCTTCGGCCCTCCCTCAACCCAGGAGCAGTATGTCGACCGCCGCCCGCCGGGCATTCTTCGACCGGACGCACACCGACGACCTGATCGCGTTCCTCGGCACCTCGCCCTCCCCGTACCACGCGGTCGCGAGTGCCGCCGAGCGCCTGGAGAAGGCCGGCTTCCGGCAGGTCGCCGAGACGGACGCCTGGGACGGGGCCGCCGGGGGCCGCTACCTGATCCGCGGCGGCGCGCTGATCGCCTGGTACCTGCCGGAGGGGGCCGGCCCGGAGACGCCGTTCCGCGTGGTGGGCACCCACACCGACTCGCCCAACCTGCGGGTCAAGCCGCTGCCGGACACCGGCTCGGCCGGCTGGCGGCAGGTCGCGGTGGAGATCTACGGCGGGGTTCCGCTGAACACCTGGCTCGACCGAGACCTCGGCCTGTCCGGTCGGCTCACGCTCAAGGACGGCAGCTCGCTGCTGGTGCAGCTGGACGAGCCGCTGCTGCGCGTGCCGCAGCTCGCCATCCACCTGGACCGCCAGGTCAACGACGGCATGAAGCTCGACCGGCAGCGCCACCTCACCCCGATCTGGGGCCTCGGCCCGGTCGACG
The DNA here is from genome assembly GCF_017427025.1 of Streptomyces sp. FH025. GTDB lineage: Bacteria > Actinomycetota > Actinomycetes > Streptomycetales > Streptomycetaceae > Kitasatospora. Next base: position 2,952 of record NZ_JAFLNG010000526.1, on the reverse strand, counting down.
AGGGCGCGCTGATCGCCTACGTCGCCGAGCGGGCCGGCGTGGCCGCCGACCGGATCGCCGGCTGGGACCTCATGACGCACGACGTCCAGCCCGCCTCCTACCTCGGCCGCGACCGCGAACTGCTGGCCGGTCCGCGCCTGGACAACCTGCTCTCGGTGCACGCGGCCACCGCCGCGCTCGCCGCCGTCGCCACCGCCGAAGGGGCCGGGCTTCCGTACATCCCGGTGCTGGCCGCCTTCGACCACGAGGAGACCGGCAGCGAGTCCGACACCGGCGCGCAGAGCCCGCTGCTCGGCACCGTGCTCGACCGGACGATCCACGCGCGCGGCGGCACCACGGAGGACCGCGCCCGGGCGCTGGCCGGCACCGTCTGCCTCTCCTCGGACATGGGCCACGCCGTCCACCCGAACTACACCGAGCGGCACGAGCCGGGCCACCACCCGCTGCCGAACGGCGGGCCGATCCTCAAGGTCAACGTCAACAACCGCTACGCGACGGACGGCACCGGCCGGGCGGTGTTCGCGGCCGCCTGCGAGAAGGCGGGCGTGCCGTGGCAGACCTTCGTGTCCAACAACGCGATGCCCTGCGGTACGACGATCGGCCCGATCACGGCGGCGCGGCTGGGCATCAGGACGGTGGACTGCGGCATCGCGGCGCTGTCCATGCACTCGGCGCGCGAGCTGTGCGGGGCGGAGGACCCGTACCTGCTGGCGAGCGCGATCAAGGCGTTCCTGGAGGGCTGAGACCCGCAGGTGTGACCGGGGCCCGACGGACGTGTCGTCCGTCGGGCCCCGGTCCTTCTCCGCTGCTCCGGCTCGCCGCTACTCCATGCCGGCCAGGACCAGCGGGAGGCGGCGGGCGCCGTCGGCGACAAGCTTCACCGGCACGCCCCAGTCCTGCTGGTGCACGTGGCAGGCCGGGAACTCGATCTCAGGGTCGTCGTCGCAGGAGGCCGCCATCGCCGAGACGTGCAGCACACCCTCGGTGACCTCGTCGGAGAGCACCAGCTCGCGGGAGAGGTCGGTGTCCGCGCCCGCGCCGGAGACCAGCAGCTCCGGCGGGGTGGAGCTGACCAGCAGCCGGGTGGACGGGCCGTAGCGCTCGTCCAGCTTCTGGCCGCTGGGGGCGGAGAAGACCACGTCCAGCCGGAGGGCGCCCGGCGCGACCTCGGTGGCCGCGCGCTGGGTGCGGTGCGCCACCGACTCCACCCGCACGGCCTCCTCCGGCAGCCGCAGCCGGGTCAGCCGGTGCCGGGCCGACTCGACCACCACGATGTCGCCGTCCACCAGCACCGCCCCGGAGGGCTCGCGCAGGTCGGTGGCCAGCGTGCTGACCTCGCCGCTCGCCGGGTCGTAGCGGCGCAGCGCGTGGTTGTAGGTGTCGCTGACGGCCACCGAGCCGTCCGGCAGCACGGTGACGCCCAGCGGGTGCTGGAACAGCGCCTGGTCGGCGGCGCCGTCGCGGTGGCCGAAGTCGAACAGCCCGGTGCCGACGGCGGTTTCGACCGTCTTGGTTTCACGTGAAACCGAACGGAGCGCCGAGGTCTCGGAGTCGGCGATCCAGAGCCGCTCGCCGTCCGCCGAGACCGCCAGCCCGGACGGCTGCGCGAACCAGGCTTCGGCGGCGGGGCCGTCCACCAGGCCCTCGTTGGTGGTGCCGGCCGCGACGCCGACCGTCCCCGTGGCCGGGTCGTACGCCCACAGCTGGTGCACGCCGGCCATCGCGATCCACACCCGGCCGTCGAACCAGGCGACGTCCCACGGCGAGGAGAGGTCCACCTCCAGGGCCGGGCCCTCGGTGGTCGAGCCCTGCCACCACTGGCGGCCGGTGCCGGCCAGGGTGGTGACCGAGCCGTCGGCCAGCCGGACGCCGCGCAGCGCGTGGTTGACGGTGTCGGCCACGATCACGTCGTACTCGTGGCCCTCCGGCAGCAGCGCGAGGCCCTGCGGCTCGCTGAACCGGGGGCTGGTGCCGTCCACCAGGCCGCGCTGCCCGTCACCGATCCGGCGCACCACCGTCTCGCCGTCCTCGGCCAGCTCGACCAGCGAGTGGTGGCCGGAGTCGGCGACCAGGAAGTGGCCGTTCGGCAGCCGGACCGCCTTGCCGGGGAACTTGAGGTCCCCTGCGGTCGGCTCCGGCGCCACGTACGGGCCGTCGCCGCGCCGCAGCGTGCCCTTGGCCGCGTGCTCCGCCTCCAGCTCCTCCACCAGCCGGGCGATCGCGTGCGCGTGCCCCTCGCCGGCGTGCTGGGCGACCACGTACCCCTCCGGGTCGATCACCACCAGCGTCGGCCAGGCCCGTACGGCGTACTGCTTCCACGTCGCCAGCGCCGGGTCGTCCAGCACCGGGTGGTGCACCTCGTACCGGGCGACCGCGTCCACCACCGCCTGGTGGTCGGCCTCGTGCACGAACTTCGGCGAGTGCACCCCGACGATCACCACGGTGTCGCGGTGCTTCTCCTCCAACTCCCGCAGTTCGTCCAGGACGTGCAGACAGTTGATGCAGCAGAAGGTCCAGAAGTCCAGGATCGTGATCTTGCCCCGGAAGTCGGCGAGCGTGAGCTCCTTGCCGCCGGTGTTCAGCCAACCGCCTGCCCCGACCAGTTCGGGGGCGCGTACGCGTGCACGAGATGCCATGTCCGTATCCAACCGCATGGCGGGTGCGAGGCATTCCGGCCGGTCTCCCGGGCGGGCTCAGCACACGCGGAGGTCGGTGACGGGCTGGGCGGCGACCTCGTAGCGGCACAGGCGGTCGTTGACCCACAGGGCGACGTCGAGCCGTTCGCCGGGCCTGGTCAGTTCGGCGAGGAGCCGGTCGGAGAAGGCGTCGAGCTCCTCGGGGGTGACGTGGTGGCCGGTGAACCGGGCCGTGTGCCGGACGGGCAGTTCGGCGGCGCGGTGGGCGATGTCCCACAGGATGGTGTCGGGGGCCTCGTCGCGGGCGGGGATGAGG
>NZ_JAFLNG010000525.1 GCF_017427025.1 Streptomyces sp. FH025 | reverse complement strand
GGTACCCGTCGTCCTCGGCCGTCGGCGACTCGGCGGCGACGAACACCCCCTCGCCGACGGCCCCGTCCCGCCCGAACTCGTGCGCCTCGACCGTCCCCCGGGCGAGGTCGTGCTTGAGCAGGGCGTTGCTGAAGCCCTCGTCCGGCCGGTCGTCCTCGGGGCCGGTGGGCGGGGCGTAGAGCTCGACGGCGGCCGCGTAGCCGTAGCGGTACGGGCGGCCGGTGTGCGCCGGGTTGAGGCGCGGGAACTCCTGGATCCGGTCGTCCAGCCGCTCCTCCTTCGCCGTGCCCGCCGCCAGGTCCATCGTCCAGCGGTCGAGCGTGGGCCGGCTCGCGCCGATGTCGCGCAGGTCCATGCCCTCCGGGTGCCGGATGACGTCGACCACCAGCGAGTCCGCCGTCCGCTCGTGGGCGTTGAGCGTGTGCCCGACCAGGTGCGGCGCGAGCTCGAACCACCGCACCTCGCCGCCCTCGCGCGGCATCACCCCGACCCGGGCGGCGCGCCGGTCGTCCCAGGTGAAGGGCACGCCGGTGGCCAGGTGCGCGGCGCTGAACACCACGGGTGTGTCGTACAGCACCACATACCGCTCGGTGAGCGCGAAATCGTGCATGTACGGGTTCCCGGGCACCGGGATCAGCGTGCTGCGCCGGACGGTGCCGGTGGCGTCCATCACGATGTGCTGCACGTGCTCGGAGCCGTACCGGAAGGCGAGCGAGTGCAGCTCGCGGGTGTGCGGGTCGAGGATCGAGTGCGCGTTGGCGCTGTACCCCTCGGGCGTGGCGCCCAGCCCGCAGGGGCCCACCGTGTCCAGCTCGTAGGTGAGTTCGTACGGTCGGATGCCGCCCTCGATGAGCGCGTAGGTGCGCCCGGCCAGGGCCGCGACCTGCACGTTCGGGGAGATGTCCAGCCGCTCGTCGACGGGCGTGCCGCGCCGCGGCTCACCGAGCCGGTCGGCGACGGCGCCGGAGCGCACCCAGCGGTTGCGGTACCACTCGGCGCGCCCGTCGCGGATCCGGACGCCGTGCACCATGCCCGCGCCGAGGGTCCACAGGTGCGCGGCCGGGTCCTCGATGCCCAGCGGGTTGGGGCCGTTGCGCAGGTAGCGGCCGTCGAGGTGGGCCGGGATCCGCCCGGTGACGGGCAGGTCGTACGCGGTGACCTCCTCGGTCACCGGGGCGAAGTTCCCGGACAGGTACCGGTTTCGCGGGTGGCTGTCCCGCCGGTGGTGGTTCCGGCTCACGGTGTCGTCCTCTCGTCGGAAGGTGGTGGACCGGCTGCGAAGGACCGCCCCAGCGCGGCCATCAGCGCCTCGTAGCGCGCCCCCGCCTCGTCCGGGGCGAAGTGCCCGGCGAGCTCCAGGCTGACCGCACCGTGGGTGGCCGCCCAGAACAGCTTGGAGACCTCGTGGGCGTCCCCGGGCCGGAAGAGCCCGGCCGCCATGCAGGCGGCCACGGCGGCTTCCGAGGCGTCGAAGACGGTCCGGGCGACCGCCAACGCCTCGGCTCCGGGCCGGAATTCGGGCACGGGCTGCTCGAACATCACGCGGTAGTAGGCGGGTTCGGCGAGCGCGCGCTCCCGGTAGACCCGGCCGAGCTCAGTCAGGTACGCCAACGGGTCCTCCCCGTACGGGACTTGCTCCTGCGCGCGGCGCAGCCTCGCGAAGCCCTCCCGGTACAGCGCGTCGAGCAGACCCTCCTTCCCGCCGAACATCGTGTACAGCACCTTGGTCGAGGAGCCGATCTCACCGGCGATCCGCCGCACGGTCAGTGCGGCGGATCCTTCGGCGACGAGGAGGGTGATGGCGCGGTCGAGGATCACGGCGCGCACGGCATCCTGGCCGTGTCGCAGCGCGTCCTGGTAGGGCGTGCTCATGGGTAACAACGTAACCCACAAGAAACAGCGTTACCACCCTTTTCCGGAAGGCGAGTTCAGCCCGCGAAGACCGGCCGGTCCTTCGCGAACTCCACGTACTCGAACACCGCCCCGCCCGGATGCCGGGCGGTCGCGTTGCGCCCGGTCGGCACCTCGTTGGGGCCGTCCAGCAGCTCGCCGCCACGGTCGCGGAGCAGCTGCCCGAGGCCGTCCAGATCGTCGACCAGCACCGTCGCCTGCACCCTGCGGAACGGCGCCAGCGCCTCCTCACTGCCCGCGACGACCAGCAGACCGCCGATCCGCGCGACCTCCACACCGGCGTACGGGAAGCGCAACCCCGCCTCCTCGCCGGTGAGTTCGCGCAGCGTGGGCAGCGCCGCGTCCAGGTCGTCCACGTACACCCGGGCCAGCGTCTCCAGTGCCTTCATCGTCCAACCTCCGAGATCCCGCTCGACCGTCAAGATCAGCGTCGAGATCAATTCGACTTTCCCGAACTGTCGAACCGAGATACTAGACAGCGCTCCACTTCCGGCACCACCCCCAGCACCAGTGGCACCAGCAGCACCAGCAGCCGACCTGACCCGAGGACCTCCGATGCGGACCCTGCCCCAGCCCCACCCCGAGGACTTCGACCTCGCCACCGTGCTGCACGCCCTCGGCGACCCGGTCCGGCTCCGACTCGTCCGGCGCATCGCCGAGGACGGCGAGACCACCTGCAGCCCCGAAGGGTTCGACGTACCGCGCTCGACCCTCTCCAACCACTGGCGGATACTCCGCGAGGCCGGTGTCGTCTCCGTCCGCACCAGCGGCAAGAACCGGCTGGTCACCCTGCGCCGGGAGGCCCTCGACACCCGCTTCCCGCAGCTGCTCGGCGCCGTGCTGGAGACGCCGCCGCCCGGCTGCGGCGGATGACGGAGCGGCCGGGCGGCGCGATACGTTGAGGAGGACCGGAACGCGGAGGGGGGCGGCGATGCAGCCGGGCGAGGTACTCGACGGACGGTACGCACTGGTCGAGCAGATCGGCGAGGGCGCGTTCGGGGCGGTCTGGAAGGCCCAGGACACGCGCATCCAGCGCCTGGTCGCCGTCAAGGTGATGCTCCCGGGCGGCGACTCCCCCAAGGACGCGGCCCGGTTCGCCCGCGAGGTGGCCACCGCGGGCGCGCTCAACCATCCGTCCATCGTCACCGTGCACGACTTCGGGCGGCACGGCACGGCCGAACGCCCGCTGTTCTTCCTGGTCATGGAGCTGCTCGACGGCGTCCCGCTCAGCCGCCACCTGGCCGACGGTCCGCTGCCGCTGCGCCAGGCCCTCGGCTGGGCCGTCCAGATCGCCCAGGCGCTCGCCACCGCGCACCGCGCCGGCGTCGTCCACCGGGACGTCAAACCGGCCAACGTGATGATCCAGCCCTCCGGGGCGGTCAAGGTCGTCGACTTCGGCATCGCCCGCACCGGCACCGCCGACGACGGCGTCACCAGCACCAACGTCATCGTCGGCACGCCCGCCTACATGGCCCCCGAACGCTTCGACAGCCGCGGCCTGGACGCCCGCTCCGACCTCTACGCCTTCGGCTGCCTCCTGCACGAACTCCTCACCGGCCGCACGCCGTTCCGCGGCACCCTGTACGAGCTGATCCGCCAGCACGGCGAGGCGCCGCCCACCGCCCCCGGCTTCCTGCGGCCCGGTCTGCCCGCCGAACTCGACGCCCTCGTTCTCGACCTGCTCGCCAAGGACCCGGCCCACCGCCCGGCCGACGCCGGCCTGGTCGCCGAACGCCTGCTCCGGCTCGTCGAGTGGGTCGAATCGGCCGAACGGCAGCAGGCCGGACGCCAGGCCACCGTGCGCGAGGTGCCCACCGCCGAGGAGGACCCGTACGTCCTCGCCCGCCGTCAGGAGGCGGACGCGCTCCTCGCCAGGGCCCAGGAGGAGGTCGCCCTGCTCAGGCGGCGCTTCGAGACCGACGTCGCCCACCACCGCCGCCAGGCCGAACAGGACCTGGCCGACATCCGGGCGCACACCGAGAGCGTGGCGCAGCAGATCATCGCCGACGCCCGGGCGCGCGGCGCGCAGATCGAGCGCGAGGCCGCCGCCCGGGCCTCCGCCAGCCTCCGGCAGGTCGGTGAGACCGAACGGCGCGCCGAGCCGGGCGAGCAACGGCACGGCCTGCCCGAGCAGCGCAACGACCTGTTGAGCCGGCAGGCCGACAAGCTGCGCAACGACGCGGAACAGCTGCGGCGCAGCATGGACAACGCTCGCCGGCAGGCCTCCGACTTCCTGGCCGACGCGGTGGCCAAGGCCGGCCTCGGCCCTGCCCCCGAGGGCCGGGAGCAACCGCGTGAACTGGCCGGGCCGCCCTCCTCCGCGGCGCCGTCCGCGCCGTCCGCCCCGTCCGCGCCACAGCGGCGCAAGCTGCCGAGCATGCAGGAGCTGCTGTCCGGACGCACCCGCTCCGCCGCCGAGGGCGAGGATCAGCGGCGTCGCCACTGAGTCCAACTCGGCGTTTCAGATCGGCAGTTGAACGCAGAGCAAACTTCCCCCGACGCCCCGCCGTCGCGCTCGCCCGACCGGGTGAGCGTCGGCGGGCGGCCGTACACGCACGCGGGGCGACTCGTTCTGCTGTACATGACCTCCCCGTTCTCCCCGGCTCCGGCCCGACCCGAGCCCAGCGACACCGCGAGACTGCCGTGGCCGTGATCGGCCGGGCGACGGCTTCGGTGATCTCGCTGTCCATCCTGCTGATCCCGGCGGCCGTCACCTCGGGCGACGTACCGGCCCCCGAGGTCGGCGCCGGATGGTGGGAGGTCTCCGCGAACGCCGCCAACGTCCGGATCGACCACTTCGGCGACGACGCCGTGATCGGACTCGCGAGCTCCGGCGACCAGGTCGAGGTCCTGGACACCTGGACCTCACCGCTGGGCGCGCGCTGGGCGAAGGTCATGGTCGACCGCACCCGGGTCACCGGCTGGGTGCTGTGGTCCCTGCTGGCGCACCGCGACCCGGCGTCGGAACCGTAGAATCCGCCTGTCCACCTGGAACGACGTCCGCCTCGGAGGCGGGCGGGCATGCTCCGAGCAGGAAGGACGGGCGTGTTCCGAGCGCAGCGTCCGCGCACCGCACGACTGACCCCGTGGGAGGGCGACGGCCGGGTCACCGGTGTCGCCCTGCTGCTGCCCGGCGGGTTCCTCCGGAGCCGCCGGAGGCCGTTGAAGGCCGCCGAACTGGGCCTGCGCGAGCTCGCCACCGGGCTGGCCGACCGCGGCCGACCGCACGGCCTCGCGGTGCACCTGCTGCGCTACCGCTACGGCGGCTGGAACGGCGCGGACGCCGATACCGCGGCGGACACCCACTGGGCGTTGGACGAGCTCGCCCGCCGCCACCCGGGCGCGCCGGTGGTGCTGATCGGCAACTCGCTCGGCGGGCGGGCGGCCTTCTGGTGCGCCGGACACCCGAGCGTGGCCGGGGTGGCCGGGATCGCGCCCTGGCTGCCCAGCGGCGACCGGGTCGAGCAGCTGGCCGGGCGGCGGGTGCTGATCGTGCACGGCACCGCCGACCGCAGCGAGGCCAGTGCCGCGCGGTCCCTGGAGTACGCGCTGCGCGCCCGGCGGGTCGTCCCGGACCTGGCGCGGTACGAGGTGCCCGGCGGCAACCACTACCTGCTCCGGCGGACCGCCGACATCAACGCGCTGACCAC
>NZ_JAFLNG010000524.1 GCF_017427025.1 Streptomyces sp. FH025 | reverse complement strand
TTGACGTTGGTCAGGCCGCGGACCAGCTGCGCGGTGAGGCAGACCAGCAGCAGCCCCACCACCGAGAACGCGGCGATCTGCCAGGTGCCCTCGACGTAGTAGACGTGCCGGACGTGGTCGCTGTCGGTGAAGTCGTACAGCTGGGCCCCGCGCCAGGAGGTGTACCTCGTGAAGACCCAGTGGTAGGCCGGGTAGAGCGCCATCACCCAGCCGAGCAGCAGGAACGACAGCGTCATCGCGAAGCTGAACACCGCCCACGGGAACATCACCACCTGGTACAGCACGGCCTTCCAGCCCGCCGCGTCCGCCAGCCGCGCGGTGATCGCGCCCCAGTTGCCCGGGCGGGACTGCCGCACCGGCGCCGGGCCGGGCACGTCCAGCGCCAGCAGGCCGCGCACCCGGGCCCGCTCCGCCCGGCCGAAGCCGCGGGCGACGCTGGTCAGGCCGGCCAGCACCGGCAGACCGAGGACGGTGACGAAGGTGCCGAGGCCGAAGCAGAACATGGTGATCGCGACGGCGAAGCCGGCGATCGCCATCGGCAGGCCGGTGAGCACGTAGCCGACCTCGCGGTAGTAGTGCGCGGAGAACGGCGCCCGCCAGAAGGCCGGCGGCCGCTCGGTCCGGCGGGCCCGGGTGGGGTGCGGGCCGTCGTCGCCGTGACCGCCGTGGACGTCCCACTCCTGGTCCCACGTGCTTCGGCTGCTGCTCATCTCCGGCCCCGGCCCCTCGTTCTCACGGTCGTTCGTCCTCGCTGACGTCCCACAGTCTGGTCCAACCGCAGGTCGGAGGGCATCCGGGGGACCGGCGGATCGGGGGTGGGGTTAACCCCCGGTCGGGCTCGTCGGAGCGGTGGGCCGTCAGGCCGTCGGGCCTGGCCACTCGTCGGCGAGCAGCGAGTACCGGTAGGAGTCGGACCAGAGGCCGTCCTTGTACTGGTCGTGCCGGACCCTCCCCTCCTGCCGGAAGCCGAGCCTGGTGAGCACCCTGGCGGAGGCCTCGTTGTCCACGTCGACCCGGGCGGCCAGCCGGTGCAGGCCGAGCGGACCGAAGGCGAGGTCGCAGAGCAGTCCGGCGATCTCGCCCGCGTAGCCCCGGCCCCACACCTCGCGGGCCAGCACGTAGCCGAGGCGGGCGGAGCGGTACGGGCCCAGGGTGAGGGCGGCGTGCGCGACCGGCACCGCGTCCGCCGGGTCCTCGGCCTCCGTACGGCGGCAGACGGCGAGCCGGTAGGTGTCCCGCGGCTCGGCCATCGCCTCCTCCAGGTAGAGCTCGATCTGGTCGGCGCAGGTCTCGCGGTCGCGCGGCCCGAAGGGCAGGTAGCGGGTCACCTCGGGGTCGCCGAACAGCGCGTGCAGCGCGTCCACGTCCTCCGGGGTGTGGTGGTACTCGCGGATGGCCAGCCGGGGGCCGGTGAGTCGTACGGGGACCATGGCTGCCGACCCTACCGGCGTCCGGCGGCTACCGTTCGAGGCATGAACGACGAAGACCTGCGGCTCGCCCCGCGCACCAGGGCCGCCGACCTGCTCGACTGGGCGGCCGAGCAGGGCCGCGCGCCGGTGGCCGAGGCGCCGCTGCGCACGGTGCTGGCGCTGCTGGAGCTGGGCGAGGGCAGGATGCACGACGGCTGGCCCGAACTGACCTCCAACGCGGTGGAGCACCTGCTGTACGAGCGGCTCCACCTCTACGTCCAACCCGAGCCCGAGGCCGACCCGCTCGCGTACGGCGACGCCGTGCGGCTGCTGGTCGACCACCAGCGGGCGGCGAAGCGGCTCAACGCCAAGCGCCAGGAGCGGCTGCACGCCGAGGCCGAGTGGCAGGGCGAGGTCGCGGCCGGGCTGCTGCGCCGCGCCGACCTGGTCACCTGGCCCCGGCTGTACGCGCTGCTGCTGCACGCGCACGGGGTGGACGTGACGGACGAGGAGGCGGTCCGGGCGTGGCTGACCGACTTCGCCGGGCTCGACGAGGCGGAGCGGCTGGCCGGGTACGAGGCGCTGGTGCCGGCCGGCTGGCTGGACGAACCGGACGAGCAGGGCTGGGGTCCGGGCCGGGTGCTGTCGGTCGGCATGGCCACCGACGGCGCGCGGCGGCTGCTGGAGCAGGGCCTGATGCGGCGCAGCTACCGCAACCTGGCCGAGCTGACCGCGATGGGGCGGCCGATGCCGGACGAACTGGCCGGGGACTTCGGGGAGTTCGAGGAGGCGGCGGCCGAGGCGGCGCTCGACCTGATCGGCGGGTGGACGGTGCCGGGGCTGCCGCGGCTGCTGGTGACGGAGTTCCCGGAGCTCGCGCCGGAGCCGGGGCCGGAGGAGATCGACGCGTACCTGGCGCAGCTGCCGCCGGAGTGACGGCACCCGCGTACGGGAAAGGCCCCCGGAATCCGCTCGACGGCGGTTTCCGGGGGCCTTTCCCGTGTGTCAGGGGTTGAGGCCGTGCTGCCGGAGCCAGGTCTCCGGGTCCACCGGGGCGCCGCCGCCGGGGCGGACCTCCAGGTGCAGGTGCGGGCCGGTGACGTTGCCGGTCGCGCCGACCTTGCCGATCTGCTGGCCGGAGACGACCTGACCGGCGCCCTTGATGATCGAGGAGAGGTGGCAGTACCAGATCTCGGTGCCGTCGGGCAGGGTCTCGACGATCCGGTAGCCGTACGAACCGGACCAGCCGGCCGAGGTGATGGTGCCCTGGCCGAGCGCGAACACCGGGGTGCCGGTGTCGGCGGCGAAGTCCAGGCCGGTGTGCAGGTGGGCCCAGTAGCGGGCGCTCTGGCCGTAGTGGGCGGAGAGGTTGTAGTCCTTCACCGGCAGGGTGAGGGCGGCGGCCTTGGCGCGCTCGGCCTCCTCGGCGGCGCGCTTGGCCTCGGCCTCCTTGGCGGCGGCCTTCGCCTCGGCCTCCAGGCCGCGAAGGAGGCCGGGGTGGCGGAGGCGAAGCCGGTGGCGCCCAGGGTGGCGGCGACGGCGGTGACGCCGAGCAGCGGGGAGGCTCCGCGGGTCTGACGCGGCAGCCGGTGGCGGCTGGTCTCGGTCTCCGGGCCGAAGGGGCCGGCGCCGTCGGAACCGGCGCCTTCCGGACCGGGGTGGTCGAGGAGCTGGGTACCGGCTGCGGGGCCGGCCGGGTGTGCCGGAGTGTGCGTCGACGCCACGGGAGGCGCGCTCCTTTCCTTCCTTCGCGCCTACCGGGTTAGCTGACGGGTTCGGAGCAGGAAGGTCTCCTACGGCCGGGCCGGAGCCCCGCCGATTCACCCCAAGGAACGTGGTTCCCCGGCTCCCTGGCCCGCCCGGAGGCCGGCCGACGGGATTAGGCGACGGCGCACGGTGCCGTCTGGGTACGGCGTTGACAACCGCGCTGCGTTATCAAACGTTAATCCTAGGAGGCTCTGATTCCAAGCCATCCGTCCGGGACGACTGTGGAACGGGTGATCGGACGTCAACGAACGACCCATCAATCGCAGGGACCGACCACCCGGTTCCGATTGAGTACCCGTACTCATGTGCGCCCCGGCCGGAGCGCCGCATCCTGACGCCATGAGCACACCGATGCAGACACGCACCACGGCCGCGTACTTCGTCCAGGCCGTTCTCTCCTTCGCGATCTCCGGCACGGCCCTCGCCGCCGGGATCGCCTACCTGCCCGTCGGCGGATGGACCCGGGCCTTCCTCGGGGTCGGGCTCCTCTACACCGTCACCTCCGCGTTCACGCTGGCCAAGGTGGTCCGGGACCGGCAGGAGTCGAGCGACACCGTCGCCCGGGTCGACCAGGCCCGACTGGAGAAGCTGCTCAGCGAGCACGACCCGTTCCAGGGGGCCTGAGGGGCACCCCTCCACCGGGTCGGGTCGAGCGCTTGACGGCTAAGGCTATTAGCCGTAGCTTTATGGCTATCGGCAGCAGCACCCAATGGGAGGACCACCGTGAACGGCACCATCGCCCCGAGCACCCAGTACCTCGACGTCCCCGGCGGGCGGCTCGCCTACGACGACACCCGACAGGGCGACGGCACCCCCGTCGTCCTGCTCCCCGGGATGCTCGACACCCGCCGCTCGTACCGGCACCTCCACCCGCTGCTCACCGCCGCCGGCCACCGGGTCATCACCATGGACCTGCGCGGCTTCGGCGAGACCTCGATCGTCTGGGACGACTACAGCCCCGCCGCCATCGCCGGCGACGTCCTCGCCCTGCTCGACCACCTCGGCATCGAGCGGGCCGTCCTGGTCGGGCAGTCCTACACCGGCGCGACGGTGGTCAAGCTCGCCGGGGACGCGCCCCAGCGGGTCGCCGGGATCGCGCTGATCGACGCCTTCGTCGAGCACCGGGCGAACGCCCTGATGCGCGGCGTCATGGCCGTGATGGGCACCGCGATGGTCCACTGGCCCGCCACCTGGGGCTTCTACCTCCGCAAGATGGCCTTCCCCGGCCCCCGGCCCGCCGACCTCGACACGTACGTGGACGGCCTGGTCGCCGCCCTGCGCACCCCGGGCCGCAAGACCGCCACCCGGGGCCACGTCACCGGGGACTCCGCGCCGATCGGCTGGTGCGCCGCCGTCCGCTGCCCCTCGCTCGTCCTGATGGGTGCCAAGGACCCCGACTTCCCGAACCCGGAGGCCGTCGCCGACCGGCAGACCGCGGCGCTGGGCGGGCGGAAGGTCATGATCGAGGGGTCCGGGCACTACCCGATGGCCGACAACCCGCAGGCCACCGCCGACGCCCTGCTGCCCTTCCTCGCCGAACTCGCCTGAGCACCCGGCCGCCCTGACCGCCCTGACCGCACGGAGGACCCGACACCATGCCCCGCGTAGGACTGACCCCCGACCAGGTCGTCGACCACGCCCTCGCCCTCATCGACGAGCAGGGCGCCGAGGCCCTCACCCTGGCCTCCGTCGCCGCCCGGGCCGGGGTCGCCACCCCCTCGCTGTACAAGCACGTCAGCGGCGGGCTCGCCGAACTGCGCCGGCTGATCGCCGTCCGGGTCACCGAGGACCTGGCCGACCGGCTCGCCGAAGCCGCGGTCGGACGCAGCGGGGACGACGCCGTCACCGCCGTCCTGCGCGCCTACCACGCGTACGCCACCGAGCACCCGCACCGCTACTCCGCCCTCCCCCAGGCCCTCCAGCCCGACGACGAGCTCGCCCGCGCGGCCACTCGCCTCGTCGGCGTCATCATCGCCGTCCTCCGCGAGTACGGCCTCGAAGGCCCCGAGGTCATCCACGCCGCCCGCACCGTCCGCTCCCTCGCCCACGGCTTCGCCTCCCTCTCCATCGCCGGCGCCTTCCAACTCGCCGAAGACCTCACCACCACCCACGACCGCCTCATCACCACCCTCACCACCAGCCTCCACACCTGGCCAACGCCGGCCGACTCCTGACCCACGCGCAGGGACCGCGAGAGGGGGGGCAGCACGAGAAGTCGGCCCCGCCGACTTCCTGTGCAGTAGCTGCGCGGGCGGGGGACAGCGGCAGGGCGAGTCGGCCCGAACAGATCGGGCGAGGTGATGCGTGAAAAGTCGGCCCCGCCGACTTCTCGCGCAGCGGCAGGGGCAAACCGGCCCGGGCCATGCGACCAGGCAGGCCGCGACGCGCG
>NZ_JAFLNG010000523.1 GCF_017427025.1 Streptomyces sp. FH025 | reverse complement strand
TCGACGTGGTCACGGAGGTGCTCCTTGAGGGCTCGCGGATTCGTACCTCCATGCTCCGCCCGGTGATCATGGTCCGGCGTCGCTCCGGCGGACGGTTGGGCCGACCACCGCTGGGCGTACGGGAGGTGGGGGACCCTCCTCCTGCGGTATGACGTGAACCCTGAGGGCGGGGTGATGGCCGGAATCGCTATCCTCCGTGGCCAAATCCCGGACAGTTCGTCAGATGGCAAGGAAACATGACAACTTCCCGGGCTGGGAACATGCGAAAGGGTGAGCCGGGCGACTAGGCTCAGGGTGGTTTCGCAGGACGCCCGGATGGTGGAACGCAGACACGGGCAGCTTAAAACTGCTTGGCCGCGAGGCCGTGCCGGTTCGAGTCCGGCTCCGGGCACCGTTCACCCGGCGGGGGCGCCACCGACGCCCCCGCCGGGAGCCGTTCACCGTATCCTCCTCGCGGCGTATCCCGGAATTTTTGCCAAGCCATTACCCTTGGTGTGGGCGGTGCAGTGCCGCCACGAAGGGAATGTGCAATGAGAAGCAGCAACCCGGTCTTCTCGCGGGAGGGGTCCTTCACCCGCGAGCCCGGCTACGCGGGGTTCGGAACCACCGCGCAGGCCGGGGGTCCGTACGGCCAGAACCCCTACGCGGGGACTCCCTACGCCCAGCCGCAGGGTCAGGGCCCGCTGACGGACGAGCAGCTCTACCAGATGTACAACGGGCCGTCGGCCGGCCCCGCGGCCACCGGGCGGATGACGCTCGACGACGTGGTCGCCCGCACGGCCATGACGCTGCTCACCCTGGTCGTCGCGGGTGCGGTGGCCTGGTTCACGCTGCCGTTCGAGAACTTCGGCTTCGCGATCGCGGCCAGCCTGGCGGCCATGGTGGTCGGCCTGGTGGTCTCCTTCAAGCGCAGCGTCAGCCCGCCGCTGATCCTGACGTACGCGGCCCTCCAGGGCTTCGCGATGGGCGCCGTCTCGCACGCCTTCAACACGATGCTGAACGGCATCGTGATCCAGGCGGTGCTGGGCACGGCGGCGGTCTTCGCGGCGATGCTGTTCGCCTACAAGAGCGGCAGGATCCGGGTCACCGCGCGCTACGCCCGGATCGGCATCGCGGTCGCCATGGGCTTCGTGCTGTTGATGCTGGTCAACATGATCGCGATGGCCTTCGGTGCCGACATGGGCCTGCGCTCCGGCCCGCTGGGCATCGTGGTCGGCCTGATCGGCATCGGCCTGGGCGCCTTCTTCCTGTCGCTGGACTTCGCGGCGATCGAGGAGGCCATCGCCCAGGGTGCCCCGCAGCGCGAGTCCTGGCGGGCGGCCTTCGGGCTCACCCTGTCGCTGGTCTGGATCTACATGGAGATGCTGCGGCTGATCGCGATCCTGCGCGGCGACGACTGACGCACCCCGTAGTACCCACACTGCCGTCGGCCCCCGGAGCGAACCGCTCCGGGGGCCGACGGCGTTTAGGCTCCTCTGCATGCATGACGTACAGCCCCTGGTCGAAGCCGTCGACTCCCTGGCGGATCGTTTCCGCTCGCTGCCGCAGAGCAAGTTGCTGGGCTCCGTGCCCGGGCACGCCTCGCGGGCGGCGGCCGTGCTGGCCCTGGCCCGGCGGCTGGCCGCGCTGGCGCTGGCAGTGGAGGGCGGGCCGCAGCGGGAGTTCCCGGACGCCGGGGCCTTCGCCGCGGGGGACCAACTGGCCGTCGCCGGGCACGACCTGGCGGCCGCGCTGGCGGCCCTGCCCGAGGGCGCCGAGGTCGCCCTCCCGGACGGGCCCGAGGCGGCCGCGGAGGTGCTGTCCGGGGCGCTCGCGGCGGTGCGCGAGACGGCGGCGCTCTGCGCCTGATGCCGGCAGCACGAAGGCCGCCCGGGTCGGTAACCCCTTGACCCGGGCGGCCTCCGCGCGGCCGTGGCGGTGAGCCGCCGTCAGATGCTGGCGACCACCCGGTCGGCGAGCACGTACACGGCCTCCTCGTCGGTGGAGAAGGTCAGCGAGTACGAACCGGAGAAGCGCGAGCCGCCGAGCAGCCGGACGTGCTCACCGGCGCGGACGGCGTCGATCAGCCGGTAGGCGGCCTCGCGGTCGCCCGGGGCCACGCACAGGGTGGTGCCGTCGGCGAAGGCGTACACGTCCAGGGTGCCCAGCGGGCCCGGGCGGACGTCGACCAGGGCGACGGCCTCCTCGGCGAGGGTGGCCAGCCGGGTGTCGGTCCACTCGCGGGACGGTGCCTGGCTCGGTACGAAGTCGGGGTGCGAGGGGTGGCGGCGCGGGTCGGGCGTGGCCACCGGGGCGTCCTCCACGGCCGGTTCGGCGTCCAGCAGCCCGGCCTCCAGGCCGGTGGCCAGCAGGTCGGCCTCGCGCCGGGCCCGGGCCTCCTTGGCGTTCTCGCCGACCGGGTGGCCGGGGCGCAGCGGGGTGCCGCCCTCGCCGCCGGACTCGGCCGCGCCGGTGCCGCCCTCGTTGATCAGGTCCTCCAGCGCGGAGCGCAGCGCCTCGCCGAACTCCGGGTCCATCGTCCCGGCGTTGTCGGCAGCCTCCTGCGGGCCGGTGGGGCGGGGGAAGAAGAGCGGCCACTCGTCGGTGCCGGTGAAGACCCCGGTGAAGGGGGAGTCGAACAGCGGCGCGTCCTCGGCCGCGCGGGCCTCCTGCTCGGCCCAGAACGCCCGGGCCTCGGTGATCTCCCGCTCGCGGTCGGCGGCGAGCGCCTCGGTGACGGCCCGGCGTATCGCGGCCTCGTCCACCGGCGCGGGCGCGGCCTGGGCCGCGGCCTGCGCGTCCAGTCGGCGGGCGAGTCCCCGGAGACGGAGCAGCACGGCGGTCGACACGGTGATCAGGATCAGCAGCAGGATGGTGTAGACGGCGCTCACGGAACGTACTCCTAGCGAGGAGCGGAACGGGGTTACGTGTCCACACTGCCGCATACGGGGCTGTTACCGCAGTGGCGAATGTCCAATTCGTCCAGGACTTTCGCTCTTGTCCCCAAATTGTTAGGTAACACCGTTCTACGCAGTGGAGTTGATCCGCTCCGCACTGTCGATTTTCGAGCGGGAATCGACCGAAAAGAGGGCCGGATCGACCTCTCGGTGTGATCCGGCCCTCAATTACGCTGCGTCACTCCAAACGGGTGGTCCAGACCCTTCGGAGCGTGCTCGGCGGGTCAGCTGAGGCGCTCGATGACCATGGCCATGCCCTGGCCGCCGCCGACGCACATGGTCTCCAGGCCGAACTGCTTGTCGTGCCACTGGAGGGAGTTGATGAGGGTGGTGGTGATCCGGGCGCCGGTCATGCCGAAGGGGTGGCCGACCGCGATGGCGCCACCGTTGACGTTCAGCTTGTCCAGGTCGATGCCGAGGTCCCGGTAGGAGGGGATGACCTGGGCCGCGAAGGCCTCGTTGATCTCGACCAGGTCGATGTCGCCGATGGTGAGGCCGGCGCGCTTGAGCGCCTGCTTGGAGGCCTCGACCGGGCCGTAGCCCATGATCTCGGGGGAGAGCGCGCTGACGCCGGTGGAGACCACCCGGGCGAGCGGGGTGATGCCGAGCTCGCGGGCCTTGGTGTCGGACATGATGACCAGCGCGGCCGCGCCGTCGTTCAGCGGGCAGCAGTTACCCGCGGTAACGGTCCCGTCGGGGCGGAACACCGGCTTCAGGCCCGCCACGCCCTCCAGGGTGACGCCGGCGCGCGGGCCGTCGTCCTTGCTCACCACGGTGCCGTCCGGGAGCGTGACCGGGGTGATCTCGCGCTCCCAGAAGCCGGCCTTGATGGCGGCCTCGGCGAGGTTCTGCGAGCGCACGCCGAACTCGTCCTGCTCGGCGCGGGTGATGCCCTTGAGCGCGGCCAGGTTCTCGGCGGTCTGGCCCATCGCGATGTAGGCGTCCGGCAGCAGCCCGTCCTCGCGCGGGTCGTGCCACTCCCCGCCACCTTCCTCCGCGCGCTTGGCGGTGCGGGCCTGGGCCTCGTCGAAGATCGGGTTCATGGTGCCCGGCAGGCCGTCCGAGGTGCCATTGACGCTGCGCGAGACGGTCTCCACGCCGGCCGAGATGAAGACGTCGCCCTCGCCGGCGCGGATCGCGTGCAGCGCCATCCGCGTGGTCTGGAGCGAGGAGGAGCAGTAGCGGGTGATGGTGGCGCCGGGCAGGTAGTCCATGCCCATCTGCACGGCCACGATGCGGGCCAGGTTGTGGCCCTGCTCGCCGCCGGGCAGGCCGCAGCCGAGCATCAGGTCGTCGATCTCGCGCGGGTCGAGCTGCGGGACCTTGGCCAGGGCGGCCTGGATGATGTGGGCGGTCAGGTCGTCCGGGCGGACGTCCTTCAGCGAGCCCTTGAAGGCCCGGCCGATCGGCGAACGGGCGGCGCTGACGATGACGGCTTCGGGCATGGCAGGCTCCTCGCTGGATGATGCGGACTGGCGGTCCGGGAGGAAAGTTACCGTCTGGTAGGTCAGGCGTCACCAGCCCCGGTGTGTGAGCTGGCCGACGTGCTCCCGGGGTCCGTACCCGTCTCCTTCCCGGCCCCCTTCGCGGTCTCCGTGCCGGTAGGGCCGACCCGCAGCCGGTGCCGCAGCAGCGCCCAGCGCCGGCCGGCGCCCTCCACGGCCACGGCCGCCACCTCGGTGCCCGCCCGCCCGGCCGCCGCGGCGGCGGCCACCGCGACCGGCAGCACCGTCTCGTCCGGCAGGTCCACCTCGCCCGGGAGCGGCGCGGTCGGGCGCTCCTCCTCCGGCCACAGGCCGAGTACGGCGCACACCGAGGGCAGCACGGCCATCGTGGCGGTGGCGTAGCCCTGGGCGGAGGGGTGGTAGCGGTCGGCGGCGAACATCTCCGGGCGGGCGGCGAACTCCGGCCCCAGCAGCGAGCCCAGTGAGACGGTGCGCCCGCCCGCCTCCACCACCGCGATGGTCTGCGCGGCGGCCAGCTGGCGGCTCAGCCGCCGGGCCACCCAGCGCAGCGGCGGTCGGACCGGCTTGATCGTCCCGAGGTCCGGGCAGGTGCCCACCACCACCTCGCAGCCGTTGGCGCGCAGCGCCGCGACCGCCTCCCCGAGCTGGCGGACGGCCAGCTGGGCCGGGCTGTGCCGCGTCACGTCATTGGCACCGACCATGATCACGGCGATGTCCGGGCGGTGCCGCAGGGCCCGCTCCAGCTGGCCGGACAGGTCGGCGGAGCGGCCGCCGACCCGGGCCACGTTGACCAGCCGCACCGGGCGCTCGGCCACCGAGGCCAGGCCCGCGGCCAGCAGGGCGCCCGGGGTCTCGCGGGCGCGCGCCACGCCCAGGCCCGCGCCGGTGGAGTCGCCGAGGACGGCCAGGACCAGCGGCGGCTGCGGGGCCGCGGAGCTGTCGGCGAAGGCCTCGCCGTAGACGCCGTCGGCCTTGGGCGGATGCGTCTCCAGGATGCCGATGGCCTGGATGGCGAGCCTGCTCTCGGTCAGCAGCAGGCCCACCAGGCCCACGCCCAGCAGGCCGAGCCCGCCGCCGCCGTACGCCGCCGCCGTGGCGATCCGGCGGGCCACCCGGGCCCGCGAGTCCTGTGCCCCTGGCATCCGGTGCCCCCTTCGCGTCCTCGTGCCGTCCCTCCGGGGGCGC
>NZ_JAFLNG010000522.1 GCF_017427025.1 Streptomyces sp. FH025 | reverse complement strand
TCGTCGGGGCGGCCGGTGGCGCCGTGCTCGACGGCGTTGGCGCAGGCCTCGCTGAGGGCGACCCCGAGGTCGTCGGCGATCTGCGGGTCGACGCCGGCCGTCGCCATGGCGCCGAGCAGGATGCGCCGGGCCAGCGGGACGCTGGCCGGGTCGCGCTTGAGGTGCAGAGTCCACCAGATGTCCACGGGAGGTCCCTCCTGGCTGCGGCTCCACATACAACTAGGTATCTCCGGGCGATTCGCCGGTGAACCGTGCCCGGGGGCCGCTACCGCCCGTTCGGCGGATGGACTGGGGCCGGGCTCTGTGCCGAAGGGCGCACACCGGCCCATCCACGCCGCGGCCGAACGGGGCATTGGTAGGGATTTCCCACCCTGCCCGTGTCGGCGGTGTACGCGATGAGATGATGGCCCGGCCATGACTGCCCTCCCCGCCGCCCCGTTCCCGGGCACCCCAGAACCGGCTCGGCCGGTGGGGACCGCCGCCTGGGACCTGAGGCTTGCCCGGGCCGTCCCGTTCGCCCTGGTGTGCACGCTGATCGCCGCCGCCGGGCACGCCCTGGGCGGTGGCGGGGACGTCCCGCCGGCCGCGCTGGCGACGGGCTTCGCCGCGGTGCTGGTGCTCGCGGTGGCGTGCGGCGGACGGGAGCGCTCGCTGCCGGCCATCGCCGGGGCGCTCGGCGCGGGGCAGCTCGGACTGCACTGCCTCTTCCACGGCTTCCACGGGTCGAACGGCCCCGGCATGCACCACGGCGGGTCGCTGACCGTGCCGCAGGCGGCCGGCCGGCTGATCTGCAACGAGGCCCGGCCCGGCACGCTGATCGGCCTGCCCGGCGGCACCTCCCCCGAGCAGCTGGTCTCCTCGGCGGGCCTGGACCCGCACGCCTACGCCGCCGCGCCCTGGTGGCAGGACGGCGTGTTCGGGATGACGCCGTCCATGCTGGCCGGGCACCTGGCCGCCGCGCTGGTGGCGGGCTGGTGGCTGCGGCGCGGCGAGGCGGCGCTGTGGCGGCTGGTGCGGGTGGCCGCGGCAGCGGCCCGGGAGCACTGGGCGGCGCCGCTGCGCTCGGTGCTGGTGCTGGTGGCCGCGCTGCTGCGCGGCCTGTTCGGCGTGGCCGGCCCGGCCCGCCGGTTCGGGGCCAGGGGCGGCGAGGGGCCGCTCCCGGCGAGTGCGGTGCTGCGGCACAGCGTGGTGCGGCGCGGTCCGCCGTGCGGGGTCCTCGCGTACTGACCCGGCGTTGCCCGTACCCGTGAGCGGTACCGGGCTCCGGGTGTGCGCGGCGTCCGGACCGCCGCCCGGCCACCGGGGCGGTCCCCCGCACCGACTCCCCACGTCCCCACGCGCGGCCCCACCGGCGCACGGTTCCACCGTCGCCCGGCCCGGCCGGCCGCCGAGCTCCGATCGGAGACCCGCATCATGCGTTCCCTTCCCACCCGCCGTCTCGCCGCCGTCGCCCTGACCGCCGCCGCCTCCGTGGTGGCGCTGGCCGGCCCCGCCTTCGCGCACGTCACCGTGAACCCGGGCTCGGCCGCCCAGGGCGGCTACACGGCCGTCGACTTCCGGGTGCCGAACGAGAGCGACACCGCGAGCACCGTGAAGCTGGAGATCAACCTCCCGCTGGACCACCCGCTGGCGTCCGTCCGGACCCTGCCGCTGCCGGGCTGGACCGCCGCCGTCGAGAAGTCCAAGCTCGACAAGCCGATCAAGGTGCACGGCAGCGACGTCACCGAGGCCGTCTCCAAGATCACCTGGACCGCCGACGCGGGCACCAAGATCGCCCCCGGCCAGTTCCAGGAGTTCAAGGTCTCGCTCGGCCCGCTGCCGGCCGACGCCGACAGCATGGCCTTCAAGACCCTCCAGACCTACGACAACGGCGACGTCGTCCGCTGGATCGACGAGTCCCCGGCCGGCCAGCCCGAGCCGGCCCACCCGGCCCCGGTCCTGGCGCTCACCAAGGCCGCCGGCGGCGACGACCACGGCGTCACCGCCACCCCGAGCGCCGGCGCCCACAACGACGGCTCGGACCACGCCGCCGCCTCCGACGGCGACGCCAAGTCCAGCGACGGCACCGCCCGCACCCTCGGCGTGATCGGCATCGTGGTCGGCGTGATCGGCACCGCCGTCGGCGTGCTCGGCCTGCGCCGCAAGAGCGGCGGCTCCGCCTCCTGACCCCCTCGCCGGCGGGGCCGCGACGACACGGCCCCGCCGGCTGCCAACCGCGCACGATCGGAACACCCATGCCCCGCACCACCCGCACCACCCGACTGGCCGGCGCCGCCGCCCTCGCCCTGGCCGCCGCCCTGACCCTCTCCGCCTGCGGCTCCTCCGGCGGCTCCGGCGGCGACTCGGCCGCCAAGGTCACCCGGCAGAAGGAGGACACCCCGTACCAGGGCACCAAGCTCGCCAAGAACTTCGAGAAGCCCGACCTCCAGCTGACCGACACCTCCGGCCAGCCCTACGACCTGCGGCAGCAGACCAACGGCAAGGCCACCCTGCTGTTCTTCGGCTACACCAGCTGCCCGGACGTCTGCCCGACCACCATGGGCGACATCGGCGTCGCGATGAAGGCGATGTCCGACGAGGACCGGAAGAAGGTCAACGTCGTCTTCGTCTCCACCGACCCGCAGCGCGACACCCCCAAGGTGCTGCGCACCTGGCTGGACTCGATGGGCACCGACTTCATAGGCCTGACCGGCGACCTGGAGAAGGTGAAGACCGCCGCCAAGTCGCTCGGCATCATGATCGAGGACCCGGTGGTCAACGCGGACGGCACCGTCACGTCCACCCACGGCGCGCAGGTCCTGGCCTTCCTCCCCTCGGACGACAAGGCGCACGTGCTCTACATGAGCGGCACCGAGGAGAAGACCTACGAGCACGACCTGCCGCTGCTCGCCAAGGGGGTCGCGGCGTGACGGCGGTGAACGCCACCACCGGCACCCGACGTTTCCGCCGCTCGGCCCTGCTGGGCGCCGTGGTCGCCGCCGCCCTCGGCGGCGGCACCATCCTGGCCGCCTGCGGGACGGACGACCGGGGCACGACCGCCGACGGCCCGGCGAAGCTGAGCGTGGCCGACTCCTACATCCCGCTGCCGCCGACCGGCGGGATGGGCGCCGGCTACCTGACCGTCCGCAACGACGGCGGGTCCGACCAGCTGGTCAAGGTCAGCAGCCCGGCCGCCGAGTCGGTCACCATGCACCGCTCGACCGCCTCGACCATGGAGCAGGTGAACAGCCTGGACGTGCCCGCGCACGGCGAGCTGGAGCTCGCGCGCGGCGGCACCCACCTCATGATCATGGGCTGGCAGAAGGCCCCCGCCCTGGGCGACGAGCTGGAGCTCGACCTCACCTTCGCCAAGTCCGGCACCATCTCGGTCAAGGTGCCGGTCAAGGAGCTCACCTACCGGCCCGGCCGGAGTTAGGGGACCCGCCACCAATGGAGTCGGCCCGCCTGGACCAGGCCCGCCCGCCCGGAGCCGCCCACCGCCGGATCGCCGGACTTCTCGCGACGCTCGGCGCACTGCTCGCGCTGATGCTCGCCGCTGCCGGACCGGCCTCCGCACACGCCACCCTGGAGTCCACCGACCCGCGGCAGAACTCGGTGGTCGCCACCGCGCCGCAGGTGGTCACCCTGACCTTCAGCGAGACGGTGTCGCTGTCCGCCGATTCGGTCCGGGTGCTCGACCCGGCCGGCAAGGCCGTGGACACCGGCAACCCGGCGCACGCGGACGGCAAGGACAACACCGCCCGGGTCGGACTGAACAGCGGGCTCGCCAACGGCACGTACACCGTCGCCTGGCGGGCCGTCTCGGAGGACTCGCACCCGATCGGCGGGGCGTTCACCTTCTCCGTCGGCGCCCCCTCGGACACCTCGGTGTCCGCCGCCGCGCTCCAGGGCGCCAAGGCCGACGGCCTGGTCGCCGCCCTGTACGGCACCGGGCGCACCGTCGCGTACGCGGCGTTCGCGCTGCTCGCCGGGGCCGCCGCCTTCGTGCTGGTCTGCTGGCCGGCCGGCGCGACCAGGCGCCCGGTGCAGCGGCTGCTGATGACCGGCTGGACGGCGCTGCTGGCCTCGACCGTCGCGGTGCTGATGCTGCGCGGCCCGTACGAGCGCGGCTCGGGGATCGGGCAGGCCTTCGACCTGTCGCTGATGCGCGCCACCCTGGACGAGCGGATCGGCACCGCGCTGGCCGCCAGGCTGCTGCTGCTCGCGGCGGCCGGGATCTTCCTGTCGCTGCTGGTCGGACAGCTGGGGCAGCCGCCGCGGACCTCCCACGCACCGGCCGCGGACGCCCCGGAGGGCGAGGACGCCGAGGCCGCCGAGCTGCGCGAGCTGGAGCTGCGGGCCGCCGAGCGGCCGCTGCGGGAGGCCCGGCTCGGCCTGGGCGTGGCCGGGCTGGTGCTGGCGGTCGCGCTCTCCGCGACCTGGGTCGGCGCCGACCACGCCTCGGTGGGCATCCAGGTCTGGCTGGCGCTGCCGCTCGGCATCCTGCACCTGATCGCGATGGCGGTCTGGCTGGGCGGGCTGGCCTCGCTGCTGGTCGCGCTGCGCGAGGGCGTCGGGGCCGAGGTGGTGGACCGCTTCTCGAAGATCGCCTTCGGCTCGGTCGCCGTGCTGGTCGCCACCGGGGTCTACCAGTCCTGGCGGGGCCTGGGCAGCTGGAGCGCGCTGACCGGCACCGAGTACGGGAAGCTGCTGCTGGTGAAGACCGGCTGCGTGGTCGTGATGCTCGGCATCGCCTGGACCTCCCGCAGCTGGCTGGCCCGGCTGCGCTCGGCCCCGGCCGAGGCGGCTGAGGTCGAAACGGCGGAGATCGAGGAAGCGGCGGAGATCGGGGCCGCCGTCGGCGGCGAGGACCCGGTCCGGCGGGCCCAGCTGGCCCGCCAGCGGGCCGCCCGGGAGAGCGCCGGACGCGAGCGCGGGCTGACCCCGACCCGGGCCGGGCTGCGCCGCTCGGTGCTGGTCGAGGCCCTGGTCGCGGTCGCGGTGCTGGTGGTCACCACGATGCTCACCAACTCCCCGCCCGGACGGGTGGCGAACGAGGTCAAGGCCGCCGGGAACACCGCCCCGGCCGCCGGCGGGACGGCCGGGGCGGCGCAGGCGCCGACCGAGCCGGGGCGCACGGTGGACCTCAAGCTGCCGTACGACACCAAGGGCCGCACGCCGAACGCCAAGGGCACCGCGACGGTCACCCTCAACCCGGCCCGGACCGGCTCGAACGAGGTCAAGCTCGCGCTGGACGGCGCGGACGGGCAGCCGGTGGACGTCCCCGAGGTGCAGCTCGCCTTCACCCTGCCTGACCGTGACCTCGGCCCGCTGCCGGTCGCGCTCACCTCGGACGGAACCGGTCGCTGGAGCGGCACCGCGCAGCTGCCGCTGGCCGGCACCTGGGTGGTCTCGGTGCAGATCCGCTCCTCGGACATCGACCAGACCACGCCGACCCAGCAGTTCAAGATCGGATGAGCGCGGTGGAGAAGATCTCGGAGGAAATCCCGGAGGAGCTTTCGGCGGGGTCCTCGACGGACCGCGACCCGGCGGGCTTCACCCGACGGGCGCTGCTCGGCACGGCCGGCGCCGGACTGCTGGTCGGCGCGGGGGCG
>NZ_JAFLNG010000521.1 GCF_017427025.1 Streptomyces sp. FH025 | reverse complement strand
CTCAGCACGTCCGCCGCCGCCTGCCGGACCCGCACCGCCCCCGCCCGGACGACCGCGGCCGGGGCCGCCCCCGCCGGGCCCAGCAGCAGCCGCTGGTTGGCGAGCCGGTCCGGGCGCCAGCGCTGCTTGTACGGCTCCTGACCCCGCAGCAGGCCGAGCAACGGGACGCCCGCGCCGACCGTCTCGTCCAGGGCGGCGCTGAACAGCAGCCCGGCGATGTCCAGCCGCTCGCGCAGCACCGGGTGCGCGCCGTACATGTACAGCCCGCCGAAGGACGGACAGAGCAGCAGCAGGTTCACCGCGACCAGTTCGCCGTCCAGGTGGAACCGGTGGACAGCGGCCCGGCCGGTGGCGACCAGCCCGGTGGTGGACTCGGTCAGGTGCCGGGCGAAGCGCTCGGTGCGGTGCTCGGGGGTGACGCCACGCTCCTGCCACTGGAGGAAGTGCAGCCGCAGCAGCCCCTCCAGCGCGGCGGGCACCTCGGCCACCGGCGTGGTGCGCACCTGCACCCCGGCCTCGGCGATCTTGCGCAGCTTCACCCGGCTCCGCTGGGCGGTCTTGCCGGGCACCCGCTTGAGCAAC
Source organism: Streptomyces sp. FH025 (assembly GCF_017427025.1). Taxonomy (GTDB): domain Bacteria; phylum Actinomycetota; class Actinomycetes; order Streptomycetales; family Streptomycetaceae; genus Kitasatospora. The sequence goes on along the minus strand of NZ_JAFLNG010000521.1, from coordinate 5,017 downwards.
CGCTCCATCGGGACGGCCGGGAGGTACTGGCAGAGCGAGTCCCGGTAGCGGCGCCGGGCCCCGTGCCACTGCGCGTACACCCGCTGCACCGCCGCCTCGGGGTGCACCTCGCGCAGCTCCAGCCAGTGCCAGGGGCGGGTGAGCGGCAGGGCGGCGGCGAACTCGGCGGCGGCCCGGTCGGCGCACTCGTCGTCGAGCAGGACGTCGCTGTAGTCGGCCAGCCCGGCGCCGAGGCCGGTCAGGCCGCCGAACGGGCCGCCGCGCCGCATGAAGGCGCCCGCGCCGACCAGCCGGCCGTTCCGTCGGACCAGCACCACCAGCAGCGCGCCGGGGCGGCCGTAGTGGCGCCACCAGGAGCGCTGCCAGTCGGCGGCCTGGAAGAAGGTGGCGGTCCGGCAGCGGGCGGCCAGGTCGTCCCACTCCTCGGCGAGGGTGTCCAGCGCGTCGTCCTCGCGGCGCAGCTCGGTGGTCCAGGCCGGCGCGGCCGCCTGGACCGGAAGGCGGGCTGCGCGGGCCTCGGTGCTCATCGTTCGCTCCCGGCGGCGGCCTTCTCCTTCACCGGGGGCTCCGGCGACGACTCGGGCCCGGTCCCGGCCCCGGTCCCGCTGTCCGCCTCGGCCCGGGGCTCCTGCGGCTCCTTCGCCTCGACCGGCTGCTCCTCGGTGCGCTGGCGCGGCGGGGCCGGGGTCTCCGCTCCGGACGGCTCCGGCGCCGACGGCGCCTCGGCGGCGGGCTCGGCGGCGGGCACCTCGGCCACCGGCTCAGCGGCAGCGGGCTCAGAGGCGGCGGGTACCTCGGCCACCGGCTCGGCGGCCAGGCCCCGGCGCCGGGTCATCATCACCAGCGACCCGAGCAGCACCCCCGCCGCCGCGCCGACCGCCACGTCCAGCTTGCCCGAGGGCGTGGTCGGCCTGTCCGGCGCGGCGGCCGGGGCCAGTGTCACCAGCCGGACGTTGGTGTCCTTGCTGCTGGTGTTGGCGAAGGCGACGAGCGACTCCGCCACCGCGTCGGCGGTCCGGGCGGCGTCCCGGGCGCGCCTCCCGGTGCCGCTGATCTCGATCATCGGGGCGTCCGGGGAGGTCGTCCCGTGCACCAGGGCCGCCAGCTGGACCCGGGTGCGGCCGGTCTCGGCGGCGGCGGCCGCGAGCACCTGCGGCTGGCCCACCAGCCGCCCGTACGCCTGCGCGAAGTTGGTCGCGGTCGTGGACTCCCCCGGGTTCTGCGGCGCCACGAGGACGTAGGCGGTGGCGGTGTACGAGGGGTGCGAGACGACGGCGTACCCGGCGCCGGCCGCGGCGCCCAGCGGCACCGCGAGCGCCACCGGCCACCAGCGGCGGACCAGGCGGCGGGCGCTTCGGCGCGGTGTGGTCATGGTGTGGCTCCTTGGGTCTGGTACGGCGGTTCCGGTGGCGGGCGGTCAGACGCGGGCCAGCCGGTCGTAGAGGGCGCCCAGGTCGGCGGCGACCCGGGCGATGTCGTAGTGGCCGACGGCCGGCGGGTGCGGCAGCGGGTCGGCGGTGTGGCCGCTCAGTTGCCGCAGGTCGCGCAGCGCGGCGGTGTACGCGGCGGGCTCGGAGGGGATCCGGCGGGCCTGCGGGGCGGCGCTGGGCGGCAGTTCGTCGAGCGCGGGGCAGGCGCTGTGCCGCACCGGCAGTCCGGCGGCGAGGCCCTCCAGCACGCCGAGGCCGAAGGTCTCCGCGGTCGAGGGGGCGGCCAGCACGTCCATGGCGGCCAGCAGGTCGGGGACGTCGTCGCGCTCACCGGTGAGCACCAGCCTTTCCCGGACGCCGAGTTCGACGGCCCGGCGCTCCAGCGCGGCGCGCTCGGGGCCTTCCCCGACCAGCACCAGCCGGGTGGCCGGGTCGAGGTCGGCCAGTGCCTCCACCAGCACCTCGAAGCGCTTGCCGGGAGCCAGCCGGCCGACCCCGCCGACCACCCAGCCGCCCTCCGGCAGGCCTAGTTCGGCCCGCACCCGGCGGCGGGTGGCGGAGCGCTCGGCGAGCGGGCGGGCGTAACCGGCGGCGTCGATGCCGTTCGGGATCAGCTCGATCCGGGCCGGCGGGACGCCCCAGGAGCGCAGCGTCTGGGCGACCTGCCGGGAGACCGCGATGGTGGTGCTGCCGAGCCGTTCGGCCGCCAGGTAGAGGCCCTTGACGCCCCGGGTGACCGGTCGGCCCTCGATCACCCCGGCGTGCAGCGAGTGCTCGGTGGAGACCACCGCCCGCACCCCGGCCAGCCGGGCGGCCAGCCGGCCGTACAGCTGCGCCCGGTAGAGGTGGGTGTGCACCAGGTCGTAGCGGCCGGCCCGGACCAGCCGGACCAGCCGGGGCAGCGCGCCGAGGTCGCGGTTGCCGCGCATGCCGAGGTGGTGCACGGTCACGCCGTCGGCGCGCAACGCCCGGGCCACCGCGCCGGGGTTGGTCAGCGCGAGCACCTCGCAGCGCTGGTGCGGCGGCAAGTGCCGCAGCAGCAGGTGGAGTTGGCGCTCGGCGCCGCCGGAGGCGAGCCCGGTGACGATGTGCAGGACCCTCACGGCCTGGTCCCCCTCCGCCCGCCCCGCAGCCGGGCGACGGCGTCGCGCAGCCGGTGGCGGCCGCGCTTGGCGCGCAGCCGCCAGGCGCCGTCGCGGGCGCCGACGTAGCAGCGCGGCAGGGCGAAGGTGCCGGTGAGCGGGGAGTGCTCGATGGCGCAGGCGTAGTCGTACCCGGCGTCGCGCACGGCCTGGGTGGCGGACAGGTCGACGGCGCCGTACGGGTAGCAGAAGCCGGTGACCGGACCGCCGACGACCTCCTCCAGCAGCCGCCGGCTCTCCCGGGTCTGCGTCGCGAGGGTCTCGGCGGACAGGCCGGGAAGCGCCTGGTGGCTGAGGCCGTGCGAGCCGATCTCCCAGCCGGCGGCGGCGAGTTCGGTGACCTCCTGGACGGTGAGGAGCTCCTTGCGCGGGCCCTCGGTGTCCCAGCCGTTGTCCTGGCCGAGCAGGTCGGCGACCACGTACGCGGTCGCGGTGAAGCCGTACGCCTGCAGGATCGGTACGGCGTACCGGGCGAAGTCCGCGTAGCCGTCGTCGAAGGTCAGCCCGACCAGCCCGTCGTCCCGGCCGAGTTCGCGGGCCCGGATCAACTCGCGGACCGAGACCCCGCGCCGCCCGCGCCGGTGCAGCCAGGCGATCTGCTCGGCGAACCGCTCGGGGCTGACGGTCAGTTGGTACGGGTCCTCCTCCTCGACCGCCACCGAGTGGTACATCAGGATCCACGGCCAGGAGGCGCCGGGTGCGGCCGGTTCGCCGGCCGGGCGGCGGCTCCTGGGCAGTCGCGCCCGGGCGGGCGGGGCGTTGGTGACGCCCGCCCGGGCCGAACGGACGGTCCCCCGTTCATTGTCCATGGGGAAGCTTCCCTTCATCGGCGGCGGTTGGCGGGTTCGGGGCGAGCCTGCGCCGGGTGACGGCCAGGAGCGGGGCGCGCACCTCGCGGGCACCGAGGACGGTGCCGAGAGCGGCGAAGACCAGCGCCACGGTGAGGCCCCCGAGGACGGTCGAGAGCAGCGGGTCGACGGCCAGGTCGGCGACGACGCCGCCGAGCACGGTGGCCCCGGCCGCGGCGGCGACCAGCCGGCCGTGGCCGCTGAGCACCCGGCGCAGCCGCAGCGGGATGCCGCGCAGCACCAGGCCGTGCAGCAGCAGCACGGCGGTGGCGGTGATCCCGGCCGCGTTGCCGGCCGCCAGTCCCAGGGCGCCGAAGCCGGGTGTGGCGAGCAGGCCGACGGCGACGGTGACGCCGAGGCCGAGCACCATCGCGGCGACCGGGTACCAGTCCAGCAGCCGGCGGCCGCCGTCCTCGGTGCCCGGGTCGTCGGCCCGGCGGACCACCGGGCGCAGCGAGAAGTACGGGCGGATCATCACGCCGAGCAGCGCCTGGGCCGGCAGGCCGAAGCTGTACACCCGGATGACGGCGGCGGTGGCGGCGGTGTCCAGGGGGCCGAAGGCGCCGCGCTCGAACAGCAGCGAGACCACCGAGGGCGCGCAGGCCATCAGGAAGGCGGTGCCCAGCAGGACGACCGCCGCCGCCTGGCCGAGGTCCTTCTCGACCCGGTCGCGGGCGGCGGTGAGGTCCCCGGCGGCGAGCGCCCGGGCGACCAGCGGGAAGGTGACGGTGCAGATCAGGATGCCCGCCGTCATGGCGAGTTGGGAGACCTTGGCGGCGTAGTTGAGGTGCGAGATGGTGCCGGGCGGCAGCGCCGAGCCGAGGTAGCGCTCGACGAAGACCTGTGACTGGCGGGTCAGGGTGAAGGCCGCCACCGGCAGCAGGGCGAGCGGCATCAGCACCAGCGTGTCGCGGGAGCGCCGGCCGCGACCGGCCGCGGCCCGGCCCCCGCGCAGTCGGCGCAGGAACGGGCCGACCAGCAGACCCGCCATCAGCAGGCTGCCGAGCGCGACGCCGAGGGCGGCGGAGCGGACGCCGAGGACGGAGTGGAAGCCGAGCAGCAGGGCCAGGATGCCGAGGTTGTAGGCGACGTAGATCCCGGCCGGGGCGGTGAAGCGGTGGTGCGCGCGCAGGGCGGCGGCCAGGTAGCCGGCCACGCCGAAGGGCAGCACGGTGATCGCGGTGATCCGGGTGCAGGAGACGGCGAGACCGGGGTCCCGGAGCCCGGGGGCGAGCAGGTCGACCAGCCGGGGGGCGCCGAGGGCGGCGGCCAGGGCGAGCCCGGTGAGGGCGAGCAGCAGCCAGGGCAGGGTGGCGCGGACCAGCTGGCGGACCGGGTCGGGGGCGTCCGGGTCCTCCTCCCGCAGGACCAGGGCGAGCGCGAAGGCGGGCACCATGAGGAAGGACATGGCGTCCTCGATCAGCAGCGGCGCGGCCGTCTCCGGGACGGTCCAGGCGACCAGGAAGGCGTCGGTGCCCTGGTTCGCGCCGAAGTAGCGGGCGAGCAGCAGGTCGCGCAGCAGGCCGAGGCCGGAGCCGGCCGCGCTGAGCAGGGCGGTGATGCCGAAGGCCTTGGCGAGGAAGCCGCGCCGGGGCGC
>NZ_JAFLNG010000520.1 GCF_017427025.1 Streptomyces sp. FH025 | reverse complement strand
GACCGGTCCCTGCTGGAGGCCGCCGAGCGCGGCGAGCTCGACGCCGTCCGCGCGGCCCTGGCGGCGGGCGCGAGCGTCGAGGCGCGGGACGCCGAGGGCCGTACCCCACTGCTGCGGGCCGCCTTCGCCGACCGGGTCGCCGTCGCCCGGCTGCTGGTCGAGGCCGGCGCCGACGTCAACGCCCAGGACTCCCAGCTGAACAGCCCGTGGCTGGTCACCGGCATCACCGGCAGCGTCCCGATGATGCGTGCCCTGCTCCCCGGCGGCCCCGACCTCACCCGCCGCAACCGCTACGGCGGGGTCTCGGTCATCCCGGCCACCGAACGCGGCCACGTCGCCTACGTCCGCGCGGTGCTCGACGAGACCGGCATCGACGTCGACCACGTCAACGACCTCGGTTGGACGGCCCTGCTGGAGGCCGTCCTGCTCGGCGACGGCGGCCCGGCCCATCGCGAGATCGTCGGCGTCCTCCTCGCCCACGGGGCCGACCCGCTCCTCCCGGACGCCGACGGCACCACCGCCCGCGCCCACGCCGAACGGCGGGGCTTCCACGACATCGCCGCCACCCTGCGAGCGGCCGAGGCACACGGCCGAACACACGGCGCCGCTACGTGCGACACCCCCTGAGCGCAGCACGATGTCCGCACACCCAGCAAACCCAGCACACCCGACAAACCCAGTGGCCCCAGCAAACCCGCCAGACCCACCGGGCTCAATCGCCTCCCCCGCACGACAGCACGGCGCTCATCCCTCACCGACCGGCGGAGGGCGCCCGCGCCGAGGCCTCCAGCAGCAGCTCGCGCAGGGCCGTGGCGGTCTCCGACGGCTCGGCGGGGGTGAGCACGACCTGGTCGACGGTGGTCGAAGGGCCGGTCAGGGGAATGACGCTCAGGCCGGGTGGCTGGTGGTCGAGCGCGGATTCGACGGTGATGCCGATGCCCGTTCCCGCGGCGACATGGGCGGCGATGGCGTGCACGCTGTCGGCGGTCCGGATGATGCGCAGGTCGGCTCCGCCGATGCTGAAGGCGGACAGGAGGCGGTCGCAGAGGCCGCTGTTGATCTGGTGGGGCCAGGTGAGCAGGTCGCTGGTGGACAGTTCGGACGCGCTCAGCTCGGCGCGCCCGGCGAGCGGGTGTGCCGCGGGTACGAGCGCCACGAACCTCTCGGTGGACAGCACCCTCGCGCGTACGCCACTGACGTCGTCGGCCGCCCAGCCGATGCCCAGCCCGATCGTCTCCGCCCGCAGGGCGGTGAGCTGGGCCGTGGTCGGCATGGCCTCCGGCACGATCGTCACGTCCGGGAAGCGGTCGCGCAGTTGCGGCAGGCAGCGCAACAGCAGCTGGTGGCCGGTGTACTCGGCGTGGGCGACGACGAGGGTGGTACCGGTCCGGTCGCCGGCGGCCAGGGAACGCCCGCGCTGCTGGAAGCGGCGCAGCTGGGCCAGGGTGGCGTGGGCGTCGGGCAGCAGCGCTTCGCCGAGACCGGTCAGTGACACCCGGCGGCTGGTGCGGTGGAAGAGCCGCCCGCCCAGGGTGTTCTCCAGCCGTCTGACGGCGTCGCTGATGGTGGGCTGCCCCCGGTGCAGGCGCGCGGCGGCGCGGCCGAAGTGGAGTTCCTCCGCGACCGCGACGAATGCTTCCAGTTCCATCCTGTCCACGGGGCCAGGCTAGCGCGCGATCGATCGGTGTGACCGATCGCTGGGTGCCGAAGTTCGGCGTTGATGCCGTGCCGTGCGCGGGCTGTGATGAGTGGGCAGGCAAGGACCTGGGCAAGCAGGGACTTCCCCACGAACGGAAGCAGTGAACAGTCATGACAGTCAATGGCGTTGACCGTGCGCACGATGAGCCGACCGCCACGGTGGCGGTGGTGTACCACTCGGTGCACGGGCACACCCGGGTCCTGGCCGAGCACCTCGCCGACGGGGCTCGGCTGGTGCCGGGCGCCCGGGTGCATCTCGTCGAGATCCGGCCCGAGGACGTCAACGCGGGCCGCTGGCACGATGCGGAGGTGCTGGCGCTGCTCGAACGCTCCGATGCGATCGTCTTCGGTTCCCCGACGCTGATGGGCAGTGTGTCGGCGGTGTTCAAGGCGTTCATGGAGGCGGCGTTCACGCCGTTCACCATGCAGGCCTGGAAGGACAAGCTGGCCGGCGGCTTCACCATGTCCGCCTCGCAGAGCGGAGACAAGCTGACGGTCCTGGAGCAGCTGGCGGTGTTCTCCGCGCAGATGGGCATGCAGTGGATCGGCGTGGGCGACATGCCGGGCAACAACTGGAGCGGCGGCACCCGTGACGACGTGAACCGGCTGGGCTCCTGGCTCGGTCTGATGAGCCAGAGCCACGCCGACCAGGGCCCGGAGCACGCCGGCTCGCACGGCGACCTGATCACCGCACAGCGGTACGGCGAGCGGATCGCCCGGCTGACCCAGCGCTGGGTCAACGCCGTGCCGTACGAGACCCACCGGATGACCGAGCACGAGGCCCGCGACCTGTCGGCCTCCCTCAGGGAGAGGCTCGACGCACCGGCGGCGCTCACCGGCGCCTGACCTCACAGACCGCGTCCACCGGCGTCGGCGCCCTGGACGGGCGTCGACGCCGGACTCAACCCCGGACTCGACGCACTCATCACACGGCGAATCACAGAGCGCCTCACAGGGCGAATCACACACTCAACACGCCACTCAACACGCCACTCAACACACTGGTTTCACACGGGTCGGCACCCGCCGTGCCCCCGCCCCGGCGTCCGGAGCGCCGCGAAGGCAGCGGGCGGGTTGCCGCCCTTCTCGCGGGCCCTGCCGTCGATGATCGATCCTTCCCGATACCCAAGTCAATCCACCGGTTTGCTGAGATACCTCCAAGCATTACCTTGGGTGTCTATGACCCTCGACGACCTCCGTGTCTTCGCCGCCGTCTGCCGGGCCGGCTCGCTCAGTGCCGTCGCCCGCGACCTGGCGTGCAGCCAGTCCGCCGTCAGCCAGCACGTGAAGCGGCTGGAGCGCGAACTCGGCCTTCCCCTGCTCGAACGCCATCCGCGCGGCGTGGTGCCCACCCGGGCCGGGCGCCATCTCCAGACCGCCGTGGCCGCCGGATTGGGCGGGATCGACCACGCCCTGCGCACCATCGCCGAACTCGCGCGCGGGGAGGGCGGATCCGTACGGATCACCACCGGTGCCACCAGCATCCGGCACTTCATGTCCGCGGCCGTGGTGGACTTCCGACAGCGGTTCCCGCAGGTCAGCCTGGAGTTCCAGACCGGGGTGTCCAGCCGCAGCTGCCTGGAGGCGCTCAACGCCGGCCACGTGGACCTCGCCTGGATCACCATGGGCACCCCGGTCCGCGGCATCGACCAGCGGCCGGTGGTCGACCTGCCCTGGGTGCTCGCCGTCGCGGCCGGCGACCCGCTCGCCGCCCGGGAGCGCGTCGAACCCGCCGACCTGCAGGACGCCCGGCTCATCGGGCTGCCGCAGAACTCGGTGTCCCGCTCCCAACTCGACGACTGGCTCGGCAAGTCGGGCATCCGGCCGGTCTTCGACACCAGCGTCACGGACTGGGACACCGCGATCCTCCTGGCCGAACTCGGCCTCGGTCAGGCCGTCGTCCCCGCGCTCCCCGAGTGGCAGGGCCCGGGCCACCCCGCTCTCCGGCTGCTCCCGCTGCCCGACCTGCCCGCCCTCACCGTCGGCTGGGCCGTCCGCGACTGGGAGACCCTCGGTCCGCTCGCCCGTGCCTTCGCCGACACCGTCGCCGGACACCGCGGCAACCGGCGGACACCACCACCCGTCAGTCCCGCTGCGGCCGCCATTGCCTGACGGACGGCGCGCCGGACCGGTCCGGTTGCTCGCCCTCGCCCGGGGCCGCCCCCCGGCATCCGACGACCTACGTTCAACGACCGACTTCCGACAACCGGCATCAGCGGGAATGGAAGGAGTGGCTGCGGCCGATCTCGGTGAAGCCGCGCCGCCCGTACCACTCGCGCGGCCAGTCGGCCGCGTCCGCGAGGAGGAAGAGCTGCGGGATCCCGGCCGCGGCGGCCAGCGCCAGGCCGATGGCGAGCAGGGTGTCGCCGTGGCCCGCGCCGCGGTGCCGGGAGTCGGTGACCAGGTCCTCCACCTGCGCCAGCCCGACGGCCGGGTCGAGGTAGAGGTCGGCCCAGGCCGCGACCTCGCCGTCCGGTGTCCGGGCGGCCAGGAAGTACACCTGGTCGGCACCGCGCAGCCTGGCCGCACGGCGGTCCGTGAGCTGGCGGCCGAGTTCCTCCTCCGCGTACCACTCCGACTGCTGGCGCCGGACGGCCGCCCGCAGCTCAGCGAACTCGGTTGGGCGGGCGGCCGGTTCGGGCAGCTCACAGCCGGCCGTGTCCCGGATCAGGACGACGGCGGTGCTCCGCTCGTACCCGGCCTCGGTGAGCACCGGGGTGGCCAGCTCCCCCGGCTCCTCCTCCAGCGCGGAGATCGCGTACTGCCGGCGCGGCCCGAGCCACCGCGCAGCCAGCCCGGGCAGCGCCGCCGGGTCGGTCCCCGGGCCGGTGACGATCAGCTGGTTGTGCTCGTGGGACAGGGCGAACTCCGTGTCCCGGACCGCGAACACCCCCGGATACTCCGGCAGTTCGACGGTCTCGGCCGCCTGGCGGCGGGCGAATGCGGCACGGAAGGCGTTCACACGCCCGAGCAGATCAGACATCCCGCCATGATCGCCCGGCCCGTCACTCCGGGCCAAGTGATTATCGTCGGCCCGCCCCCGCCGGACGGGGGCCGGCAGGCGCGGGCCGACGAGCAAAGGGCCGACAGGCGAAGCTCAGCGGGCACCCTGCGAACGGTCGAGGAACCGCCGCAGCCCGTCCCGCACCCCGTCCGTCGGTACGGTGGCCGCGAAGGCCGCCGCCTCGACCGCGAGGCCCTCGTCGATCGGCAGGTTGATCCCCCGGGTGACGGCCCGCAGACAGGCCGCCACGGCGGTCGGCGCGTGCCGGATGATGCGCTCGGCCAGGTCGCGCGCCGCGTCGAGGAGTTCGTCCGCCGGGACGACCGAGTTGACCAGCCCCAGCTCGGCGGCCCTGGCCGCCGGGATCGGGTCGCCGGTCAGGATCAGCTCCAGACCGCGCTTGCGGCCGACGTGGCGCGGCAGCCGCTGCGAACCGCCGAAGGGCGGCGGGAAGCCGAGCGAGATCTCCGGCTTGGCGAAGGTCGCGTGCTCGGCCGCGATCGCCAGTGGCGCCGCCTCGGTGATCTCGCATCCGCCCCCGTACGCGAGCCCGTTCACCGCGACGATGACGGGCTTCGGGAACTCCTCGATCCGCCGGGTCAGCCCGTGGCCGCGCCGGACGAACTCGCGCAGCGCCCGCTCGGCCCCGCCGGCGATGCTGCCCGCCAGGGACGGGATGTCCGCGCCCGCGCTGAAGGCCCGCTGCCCGGCGCCGGTGAGGATGACGGCGCGGACGGTGTCGTCGGCGTCGATCCGGTCTAGTTCGGCGAGCAGCGCGTCGATCGTCGGGTAGTCGAGGGCGTTGAGCTTCTTCTCCCGGTCGATGGTGAGGGTGACGACGTGCTGGTCCCGCTCGCTGCGGACGGTCATGGCCGGATGCTCCCTTTCGCCGTGGTGCCTTCACCTCGCAG
>NZ_JAFLNG010000052.1 GCF_017427025.1 Streptomyces sp. FH025 | reverse complement strand
AGCAGGTCATCGGGGGGTGACAGCGCGGTCGGGCCGGGAAGCGTTGGACATCGACGGATCCTCCTGAGGGTGGCGGAGTGTCCACCGGGGCTGCTGCGGCGCGCGGCAGCCGTCCCTGGGGGCGCGCGGCGCTCGCTGACGGCGTGTGAACTACCACACACGACGCATCCGGTGGAAATCGGAGTCACGGCACTCCCGCAACCGCTTTGATTCTTGGCATGAATAGAGCGAACGGGGGGTGCCGCGCCCATCAAATCCGGCCCGCACCGCGCTGTCACCCCCCGATGACCTGCTCGGACAAACGCCGGACAAAGCCCGGACAAGCGCGGAACGGAGAGGACAGGCAGGTGGGACGGCAGGAACAGCCGCTCGACGCCGGGGACGGCCCCCTGGCGCACTTCGCGCTCGATCTACGGGAGTTGAGGCGCCGAGCGGGGAGCCCGCCGTACCGCCGGCTCGCCGCCCGCACCAACTACTCCGCCTCCACGCTCGCCGAGGCCGCCGCCGGACGCCGGCTGCCGAGCGACGGGGTGCTCGCCGCCTTCGTGGCGGCGTGCGGCGGCGATCCGGTGGAATGGGAACACCGCCGGGTCCGCACCCACCAGCTGATCACCCGGCCGTCGGCGGCGGCCCGGGCCGCCACGGAAGCGGATCCGCCAGGCCCGGTCGACGAGCGGACTCCCGCCGCGCCGCCTCCGGCTGAGCCGCGATCAGCCGCATCGGCCACATCACCCGTCCCAGCCGCACCCCGGCGCCGGTCCGCCGTACCGCGTCGCGTCCTCGGCTCCGCCGTCGTCGCCCTGCTCGCGCTGACCTTCGGCCTGTGGGTGCCGGGCGACTCGGTGGCGCCCGGCAGCCTGAAGGCCATCAGCGCCCGGAGCCTGGCCCGGGATCCCGCGCGGTGGCTCCGCCCCGGGACGGACATCCCGGCCCAGTACCGGGACCTGATCATCGAGGCGGGCACCACCTGCCCGGAACCCGAGGTCACCCCGGCCCTGATCGCGGCGATGCTCCAGGCCGAGAGCGGATTCGACCCCGACCTGAGCGACCCGGCCAACGACGAGTACGGCATCGCCCGCTGGACACCCCGGGTGCTCCGCCACTACCTGCCGGCAGACCGCCAGGACGCCGACCCCGACCCGCCGTTCACCGCCGAGGACTCGATCCTCGCGGTGGGCCGGATGCTCTGCGCCATCGCCCCCGAGCTCCACGGCGTCCCCGGCGACCCTTCGCTCAACCTCGCCGCCGCCTACCGCACCGCCACCTGGGTGGTCCGCAGGCACGACGAGGCCAGGCTGGAGGCGATCCGCCCGTACCTGGACCGGGTCGGCGGCAACCTCCAGCGCTACCGCCCGGCCCCGGGCCCGGCGGCGCAGCGGTAGCGGGGCGGCGGGAATCGTCAGATGGTCCTCAGCGCCCGTGGGCGGGGTCCCGGACGGCCCGGAGGACCGCGGCGCGCAGGACGGCGGTTCCGGCGGCGAGCCAGGCGGCGGCGAGGAGCCAGCCGCCGAGGACGTCCAGGGGCCAGTGCACTCCGAGGTAGACGCGGCTGAGCCCGACCAGGGCGGCGAACAGGGCGGCGCCCGCGGCGGCGGCCCGGGCGGCGGACGGGTGGGTGCGGGCGATGGCCAGGGCGAGCAGCCCGGCGCAGACCGCCGCGGTGAAGGAGTGGCCGGAGGGGAAGGAGTAGCCGGACGCGCCGGTGGCCCCGGTCGCCCAGGTCGCCAGGGGCGGTCGGGGCCGCGCGAAGAGGTGCATCAGGCCCAGCCGGACGAGCTGGCCCGCGATCAGCCACAGCAGTGGCGCCAGCAGCAGCGCTACCGCCCGGCTCGGTGGCCGGGGCGCGGGTATGGCGCGGAGGACGACGGCTCCGGCGGCCAGGGCGAGGAGATAGGGCACCACGGCGGAGCCGAGCGTGGTGATCGCGACGGCCACGGCCCGGGCGGCGCCCGGCCGGTGCGCCGCGCTCCAGTCGTCGGCGGCGCGCTCGAAGGCGAACGGCGCCCAGTCATGGGCGGCGAGCAGCACGGCCAGGGCCGTGAACAGCAGTGCGGTGGCGCCAGTGACCGAGGGCCACCGGCGCCACCGCGCCGCCGAACGGGCGGCCGACGGGTTCGACGGGAGGTGCATCGCGGGTTGAGCCCTTCCTGGGGACGCGTCGGTCGGATCCGACGTCAGCCCAATGCTCGCCGCGCGCGCAGCTCGGTGGCGCTCAGCCACGCCACGGCCAGCACGATGATCACCGCGAGCACGAGGCTGACCGGCCCGGTGCCGAGGTCCAGGCCGCCGCGGTCGCGGCTGACGCCGGCCCAGTCGGCGAAGCAGGCGCCGAGCGGCCGGGTGAGGACGTAGGCCCACCAGAAGGTCAGCACCGGGGAGAGGCCGGAGAAGCGGTGGGCGAGCGCGGGCAGCGCGATCAGGGCGGCGAACAGCAGCCCGGAGGGCAGGTAGCCCCAGCCCAGGGTGGCGGCGGTGAGGTCGCCGACGGCCGTACCGAGCGCGAAGGTGGCCATGACCGCGCACCAGTACAGGACCTCGCGGCGGCCGCCCGCGACCGTCTCCACCGCGAGCGTCCCCTCCAGCCGGTGCCACAGGAGGAACACCAGGGCGAGGGCCACGGCGAAGGCCACCGTCGAGGCGGCGTACGGCACCCCGAGGGCGACGTGCGCGACGTCGGCGGCCATGGTGCCGAAGACGCTCACCATGACCACGGCCGCCCAGTACACCGCCGGGACGTACCGGCGGGCCCGGGCCTGCGCGAACAGCGCGGCGAGCAGCAGCAGCCCGGCCGAGCCGACCGCCGGGATCGGCCCGAGCGTCCGGGCCAGGTAGTCGGAGGTGGTCTCGCCCATGCCGGTGGTGAGGATCTTGACGACCCAGAACACGGCCGTCACCTGCGGGACCTTGCTCAGGACGGCCTGCGTGGCGACGGCCTGGCGGCGGTGGGCCGCTCGCGGGGTTGTCATGGCGCTCATGACGACGGCGCTCCCTTCAGTAGGTCGGTCGGTGGGTCAGCCGCCGAGGACGGTGTTGCCGGTGACGGTGCCTCCGGTGCCGTCCACGGTCACCAGGTGCCGCACGCCGTCGGGGCCGAGGACCACGGCCTGCCAGGCGCGGCCGCCGCCCTGCTCGGCCACCGGGTTCAGCGACTCCACCTTGCCGCCCGCGACCGCGGACGCGGCCTTGGCGACGGCGTCGGCCGCGTCGGTCGCCGGCAGCGGCGCCGGTGCGTCCTGCGAGGCCCCCCGGCCGTCCTCGCGGTGGCTGCTGTGGCCCTCGTGGTTCCCGTGGCCCGCGTGGCCGCCCCGGTTCGCGTGGCCGTCGTGGCGCTCGACGTCGCCGGCCGCCGACTGCCGGTCGTCGCCGTGGCGCTCGCCCTCGTGGTGGACGGCCACCGCGGCCGCGCCGCCGCCGAGCACCACCACGGCCGCGCCGGCCGCCACCCAGCGGGCCGACCGGCCGCGCACCCACCGCCCGGCGCGCCCCAGGCCCGTACGCGTCCTGCCGGAGGCCGCGGCCTCCGGCCGCTCCCCGGTTGCTGCGGGTTCGCTCACTGCTCCCACCCCGATCCTCGGCGGGCCCGGGCCGTCCCCGGGCGACCGGGCCAGCATGTCCGGGCGTTGCTGAAGATCGGCTGAAGACCGGACGGGCCCGTCCACCGCCCGCCGCGGTGACCTGCGACCCTGGTGGGCATGCGCGTACTGGTGGTGGAGGACGAACGCCGGCTGGCCCTGGCCCTGCGGCACGGGCTGACCGCCGAGGGGTTCACGGTCGACGTGGCCCACGACGGCCCGTCCGGCCTCGCCCAGGCCATGGAGCACGCGTACGACGTGGTCGTGCTCGACATCATGCTGCCCGGTCTCAACGGCTACCGGGTCTGCTCGCGCCTGCGGGCCTCCGGCAGCGACGTCGGCATCCTGATGCTCACCGCCAAGGACGGCGAGTGGGACGAGGCCGAGGCGCTGGACACCGGCGCCGACGACTACCTGTCCAAGCCGTTCTCCTTCGTCGTCCTCGTCGCCCGGCTCAGGGCGCTCGCCCGCCGGATCGGCACCCGCGCGCCCCGCCGTACCGTCCTCGGCGACCTCGTGGTGGACTCCGCCGCCCGCACCTGCACCCGCGCCGACACCGCGATCGCCCTGACGCCCCGCGAGTTCGCGATCCTCGACCACCTCGCCCGCCGGGCCGGCGAGGCCGTCTCCAAGCGGGAGATCCTCGACGCGGTCTGGGACAGCGGGCCCGACAGCGACCCGAACACCGTCGAGGTCCACGTCAGCGCCCTGCGGCGAAAGATCGACACCCCGTTCGGGCGGGCGGCCGTGCAGACCGTACGCGGCGCCGGCTACCGCCTGGCGGCCGACGGTGGCTGACCGCACCCCCGCCTGGCGCCGGCCGTTCCGGCATCCGCGCGTCGCCGCCCTCCTCGACCGGCTGAGGCCGCGCTCCGTCCGGGCCCGCACCACGCTCGCCGCGTGCGCCAGCGTGGCCGTCGTGCTCGCCGTCGCCTCGGTGGCCGTCGTCCTGCTGCTGCGCGCCAACCTGGAACGCACCGTCGAAGCCGACGCCCGCGAGCAGGCCCAGGCCGTCGCGCGACTCGCCGAGGCCGGACGCCTCACCAGCCGGCTCCCGCTCGACCACGGCACCGACTTCATCCAGGTCGTCGACGCGGGCGGTACGGTCGTCGCCAGCAGCCAGAACCTGGCCGGCCACCCCTCCGTCGCCCCCGGGGGACACCCGGACGGCCACAGCACCCTCGACCTCGGCGCGCCGGGCGGCCGGCGCCACGAACGCGTCACCACGATGACCGCCACCACGCCCGGCGGCCCGGTCACCATCCACGTCGGCGCGTCGCTGCGCACCGCCGACGCCGCCGAGGACCTGACCACCGCCGCCCTCGCCGTACTGAGCTCCGTCCTGCTGCTCACCGTCGGCACCCTCACCTGGCGGGCGACCGGCCGGGCCCTGCGGCCGGTCGAGGCGATCCGCGCCGAGGTCGCCGCCATCGGCGACCGGGAGCTGAACCGCCGCGTCCCGGAGCACGGCAGCGACGACGAGATCGCCCGGCTCGCCGGCACGATGAACGCCATGCTGGAGCGCCTCGAAGCCGCCGGGGCCCGGCAGCGCCGCTTCATCGCCGACGCCTCCCACGAACTGCGCAGCCCGCTCACCGTGCTGCGCACCCAGCTGGAGGTCGCGCTCGCCCACCCCGACCCGGACGTCCGGGCCGACCTGGTGGCCGGCGCCCTGGAGGACACCGACCGCCTCCAGGCCCTCGCCGCCGACCTCCTGCTGCTGGCCCGCCTGGACGCCGCCGGTCACGACTGGCCCGAGGAGGCCGTCGACCTCGCGCAGCTGGTGCACACCACGATCGCGGCACGCGGCGTCGAGCCCCACCCCGTCACCGTCCACCTGCCCGAGGCCGCCGTCACGGTGCCCGGCAACCCGCTGTGGCTGGGCCGGCTGCTGACCAACCTGCTCGACAACGCCCAGCGCCACGCCCGGCGGTCCGTCGCGGTCCGGCTCGACATCGATCAGGACCGGGCGGTTCTGGACGTGACCAACGACGGGCCTCCGATCGAGCCCGCCGACCGGGAGAAGATCTTCGAACGGTTCGCCCGCCTCGACGACGCCCGCAGCCGGGACGACGGCGGCACGGGTCTCGGTCTCCCCATTGCCCGCGACATCGCCGCCATCCACGGCGGGACCCTCGCCGTCCCGGAGACGGCGGGAGTGACCACCTTCCGGGCCCGTCTGCCCCGAACGGTCTGACGAGGCATTCGTTTCGTTACGCAGAATGCGCTGCATGCTCACATAGGGTGACGAACCGGGTTGCACCCTTCCGTGATCCCCCGGTGGGTGCAACGCGTTCGTCCGCGTGTCCGGGAAGACCGATCCCGGACCGGCCCTGGAGCGCACCCGCCCGTGGGGCCGGGGACGCGCAGAAGGAACGATGGTCATGAATGCGAGCTCCTCTCCGCCGTTCCGGCGGTCGCGTGCGGTGTGTCCGGCCGCTGTCGCCGTTGCCGGAGCACTGGTACTGCTCAGCGCGTGCGGCGGATCGTCACCCTCCAAGCCCGCCAGCGTGCTGACTCCCGGGGCCGGGCAGTCCCTGCCCGGAATTCCCGGTTCCTCCGGAACGGGCGGGACGGTCACGGCCAGCCCGCCGGCCGGCACGGCCTCGGCCTCACCCACCAGCAGCCAGTCCTCCGCTCCGGCGACCGCCGACACGGTCACGATCAAGAACTTCGCGTTCTCCCCGGCCACGCTGACGGTCAAGGTGGGCACGAAGGTGACCTGGACCAACACCGACCCCGACGCTCACACCGTCACCAGCAAGCAGGGATCGAACGGGCCGCTCCAGTCGGCGGCCCTGGCCACCAACGACACCTACAGCTACACGTTCACCGCAGCCGGCACCTACCCCTACTACTGCGCCATCCACCCGTTCATGACCGCCACCGTGGAGGTCACCCCGTGACCGAGAACACTCACGACTCCAGCGAATCCAACGACTCGAACGACTCGAACGACGCCAGGGACTCCAACGACTCCAACGGTGGCGACAAGCACGGCATGACCCGCCGGCAGCTCATCCGGCACTCCGCCTGGTTCGGCGGTGCCGTCATCCTGACGGTCACCGCGGGAGAGGTGATCAGCCACATCCCCGGTTCGTCGACCCCCGCCGAGGCGGACAGCGCGGACCTCCAGTTCGTGCAGATCTCCGACAGCCACATCGGCTTCCAGGGCCCGGCCAACATGGACGTCACCGGGACGTTCGCCGCAGCGCTCGACCGGGTCAACTCCCTCGGGTTCCGGCCCGCCTTCGTCATGCACAGCGGCGACCTGACGCACCTCTCCACCCCGGCCCAGTTCGACCAGGTCAAGCAGATGATGTCGCAGCTGGACACGGACCGGGTCTTCACCGTGCCGGGCGAGCACGACTCGATCGGGGACGCCGGACCGCGCGCCTACCGACAGGCCTTCGGCGAGAACACCGTCGGTGACGGCTGGTACAGCTTCGACACCCACGGCGTGCACTTCATCGCGCTGGTCAACACGCTGCACCTGGAGCAGCTCGGCCACCTGGGCAACGATCAGATCGAGTTCGTGCGCAAGGACATCGCAGGCCTGTCCTCGGACACCCCCATCGTCATCTTCAGCCACATCCCCTTGTTCGCGATGTACCCGTCCTGGGGCTGGGGCACCGACGACGCGGTGCAGCTGCTGTCGATGTTCAAGCGCTTCTCCTCGGTCACGTGCCTCAACGGGCACGTCCACCAGGTGTTCTCCAAGACCGAGGGCAACATCACCTTCCACACGGCCCGCCCCACCTGCTACCCGTTCCCCAAGCCCGGCGAGGGACCGGCCCCCCTTCCGCAGGTGCTGCCCGCCGGACGCCTCAAGGACGCACTCGGCATCCGCACGGTCGACTACCGGCAGGGCGACCACACGCTGGCGGTCAAGGACCAGACCCTCGCATGAGCACTCGGAGCCTGCGCGCCGTCCACCGATCGCTCTCCGGCGTCCTGTGGATGCTCCTGCCCGTAGCGGTGGTGGTCGGCCTCTTCTGGTTCGGCCGGGTCCACACCCCTGACTACGAGACCAGCATCTTCGGGAACCGAGGCGAAGACGCGAGGCTGCTGAAGTCCCAACTGGGAACCGCGCTCCTGGGCCTGGCGCTGATTCAGCTGCTCCTCGCCCTGTGGATCTACGGTCGCCTGCCCACGCGGCGAGCCGCACCGCGCGCGGTCGGCACCACGCACCGCCTCGTCGGCCTGGCCGCCTTCCTGCTCTCCCTGCCCATCGCCCGGCACTGCATCGTCGCCTACGGCGTGCAGCTGACCCCTACCCGCGTGGCGCTGCACGCGCTCGTCGGCTGCTTCCTCTACGGGGCCTTCGTCGCCAAGGTCATCGTGGTCCGGCACCGCCGCTGGCCCGGCTGGGCCCTCCCCCTGGCCGGCGGCACCCTCGTCACCGCGATCGCGGTGATCTGGTACGCCGCCCCCTTGTGGTACCTGAACGGCTACCAGGCGCCCGGTCTGTGAGCAGGCGGGGTGGGCCGGTGGCCCACCCCGCGCCAGGGTTACAGATTCTGCGTAGCCCAGACGGGCAGCCAGGCCTGAGTGGTCGTGTCGTCGGTTGACGCAAGGGTGAGCGAGAAGATCAGGCCGAGAATTGCGATAACTGCCACGCGCACGACAAAGCGGTTCACTGAGTGCCCATCCATGATCGCTAGACCGAGAGGATCATGGTACTAAATACACCACTCCCGCCGCTCCGGTAAAATCGGCGGAGGCGGGAGTTGACGGGGCGTCCCTCAGTCTGGCAGGTTCCCCTCGCCGAAGGGCTTGAATTCTTCGTACACCTTCTGAATCGCTTCGGATCCGGATGCGTTGATGGACTCAAGCAGTTTGATCGCCCGCCGTGCTGTTGCGCGGCCCTCGGTGTGCAGACCGTTGCGCAACTGCAGCTCGGCCAGGGCCTCGCACGCGTAGGCCTCCTCCTCCACGGCCTGGATCTGCCGGGCGAGGAGCGCGGCCTGACCGAGGTGGTCGAGCGCGATCGGGATCAGTCCGAGTGAGCCCTCGGCCTGGCCGAGTCCCCGCAGTGCGGCACTCTGCTCGCGCTGCGCGCCGATGGCTTGGGCGAGTTCGAGAGCGTCGGAGTGCTGGTCGATCGCGGCGGCGGGGCGCCCGGACTCCTGGAGGGCGGTTCCCAGGCCGTTCGTCCCATTGGCTACGAGCCGTTGGCTGCCGATGGCTCGGGCTGTCTGGAGGGCGGACCGGTAGAGCGCAGTGGCGTGGTCGAACTCCTCCGGAATCGGAAGGGATGCCGCGAGATTCATCCGGGCAGTGGCGAAATCGTCCGCCGAGAGGATTCCCTCACCGATTGCGAGGATTCTTTCGAACGCTTGACGCGCCTCGGCTTTGTTTCGAGTGCTGAGATGAATCCCGCCCAAATTGATGAGGAGCTTGAGTTCGAGTCGCGAGTCGTTGAGCTTTCTGGCCATCGGCTGGGCCTCGGTGAATGACTTGAGGGCCGCCCCATTGTTTCCCATGTGCAGGAGAATCGCGCCCAGGTTATTCAGGCAGCGGGCGAGATTACCTTGATCTTCGGAGCTTCGGCGAACCTCGACGACATCCTGAAGGATCGACAATGCCGAGTCGAGGTCGCTCTGCTGCCAGTGGATCTTCGCGATCCGCTCCAGCGCCTCCGCCTCGTACGTGGCCTCGCCAGAGGACCGTGCGATCCCGAGGGCGCGCTCGCAGGCCCGTGCGGCGGCCTGGTACTGGCCGGCGTTGATCTGGATCGAGGCCAGTGCCAGGAGGGCGTGCGCCTCGGGCAGGGCCAGTCCGTAGGTTCTCCAGTGGTCGGACGCGACTCTGTGCATTTCGGCCGCTTCGCGCCAGAGTCCCTCGTCTTCGAGGTGGGCGGCCAGAACGTGGGCGAGCCAGGCGGCCTCCTCCGCCATGCCGGTTGTTCCGGCATGATTCTGAATGGCCGTCAGGCTTGGTAGTTCCGTGCTCAACCAGGCCTTGACATCCCTTTCGTCCCGCCAATCCAGCTCGCTCACCAGGGTTGCTGTGGGCGGGAGTTGGAGTTGTTCCGGGAGTGGCAGCCGAAATCTGCGGGGGCTGATGATGCGATCGGCCCGATCCGCCGCCGAGATCGCGAAACTGACGAGTCGCCTGATCGCCTGATCGCCTTCCTCGGCGGTGACGAGATCGCCTGCGTACTCACGGAGCAGGTCGTGCAGAACGTAGCGTTCCGGGGAGTGTTCCTCCAGCATGTGCAGGGTGTGCAGGCTCTCAAGGGCGCGATCGGCCTCGCTCGGTGATCGTCCGAGCAGGGCGGCGGCCGACTCGGCGCCGAAGTCGGGCCCGGGGTGGATGCCGAGCAGGCGGAACGCCTCCTGTTGTGCGCCGGGCAGTGACTGGTAGGAGACGTCGAAGACGAGGGCCACGCTCTCGAATCCGTGGCGGAGTTCGTTGAGCCGCCCGCCCTTGCGGGAGAGTCGCTGGACGAGGTTGCGGAGGGACCATGAGGGGTGGGCCCGGAAGCGGCCGGCGAGTAGTTCGAGTGCGAGGGGAAGTCGTTCGCACAGCGCGACGATCGCCTCGACCGAGGCCGGGTCGGCGGCCCGTCCCTTCCCGACCCGCCGGGTGAAGAGTTCGGCGGCGTCGTCGGGCGGGAGGGGGTCGAGGAAGAGCGGGCTGCACGGGAGTTCGGTGAGCCGGTGGCGGGAGGTGATCAGGATGGCGGACGCGGGTACGCCCGGAAGCAGCGGCCGGACCTGTTTGGGGCCGGAGGCGTCGTCGAGCACGACCACGGCGCGGCGTTCGGCGAGCAGGTCGCGGCAGCGGGAGAGGAGTTCGTCCCGTTCGGACGGGATGGCCGCTGCCGCCACACCGAACTGTCGCAGCAGCGAGGTGGCCGCCGCCTCGGTCTCCACCGGTTGTCGGGCGCCGCCGTTCGCGCGCAGGTCGACGTAGAGCTGCCCGTCCGGGAAGCGGTCCTTCAGGAGGTGAGCCGCGGTGACCGCCAGGCAGGTCTTTCCGCTGCCGCCCATGCCCGAGATCGCCCGGACGGTACCGCCGGCCTCCTCCGGGTGGTTGCGGTCGCCGGCCGACAGGATCCACCGCAGTTCCGCCTCCCGGCCCACCAGCTGCGGCAGTACGGGCAGGTAGCTGCGCCGTGCGCCGGCCTGGCCGGCGGGTGCGGACGGGGAGGCGGCCATCTTCGAGCGGGGGAGGATCTCGGCGATCGGGAGGCGGTGCAGGACCCGCTGCTGGAGGAGCTTCAGCTGTTCCCCGGGTTCGGCGCCGAGGCGGCCGCGCAGCTCGCGCCTGGTCCGCTGGAAGACGGCGAGGGCCTCGGCCTGCCTGCCGCTGCCGTAGAGCGCGGTCATCAGGTAGCCGGCGACCCGTTCGTCGGACGGGCGCTGGTCCGCGAGTGCGGAGGCCTCGGGGACGAGGTCGATGAAGCGGCCGAGCCGGAGTTCGACCTCGAAGCGGGTGAGGGTGGTGGCGAGCCACTGGTCGTGCATGGTGTTCCTGGTCGCCTGCGCCCACGCGCCGGGAAGGCCGGCGAGCGGCTCGGCCTGCCAGATGGCCTCCGCGTCCCGGAGCACCGCGAGCGCCTGGCGGTCGTCGCCGGCGTCGGCCAAGGCGCTCGCTCGGCGCCCGAGGTGGAAGAAGCGCAGGTAGTCGACCCGCTGCGGATCGGTGTCCAGGACATAGGAGTGCGACTTGCTGCGGGTGATCACCGCGGACGGCGGTCCGTCCTCGACGCGTTGGGCCAGTCGCAGGGCGTTGCGCAGCCGGGAGAGGTAGGAGTGCGCGGTGGCCCGCGCCTTCGCCGGCGGCTCGTCGTCCCAGAGGCGCGCTATCAGGGTGTCCATCGGGACGGGGCGGCCGGCGTCGATCGCGAGGGCCGCCGTCAGACAGCGCACCTTGTCGGATTCGAGCATCACCGCCCGTCCGTGGACCGAGAGTTCGACTGTACCCAGGACGTGGATCTCCATCGTTAACCCCCGCTGGTCGGTTCCCAGCCGTGCTGCGAGAGAGCATCGCACGCGTACGGCCCAACGGCCATAGCACTCTTTGACGGGCAATCAGGAGTCCACTCGCATACGCTGCTTGCAACTGCGTGCTTTGTGGTAACGGCCTGGGGGCGATGTGGCACCACTGAACACGGAACTGGTCGAGGAGACGCTGCGTCGGGGCGACTACGCCTCCTTGGCGGAACTCGGCTCCCTGCTGCACCTCGTGCCGGGTGAGGACGGCGGGTTGCGGGCGGCGTGGCTGCGCGGGCTGACGGGCCCCGACCGGGAATCGGCCCTGGCAGAGCTGGCTTCGCTGCTGGTCGAGCGGTCGGGGCGCAGCACCGAGTTCGCGGTGGCTCTGGTCAGATGGCTGGCCGACAGCGAGGGGCGGGCCGAGCGGCCGGCGGGCCCGATGAACTCCATCGGCGGGACGGCGGACGTGGCGGGCGGGGTCGTGCAGGCCCGGGAGATCCACGGGGGCGTGCACTTCCGGGTTCTCGCTCCGGCGCAGCTTCCGATTCCCCAGCAGCTTCCACCCGCCCCCGCGCGCCTCCTGGGGCGCTCCCGCGATCTGGCGGCTCTCGACGCCACCCTCGACGACCGCTCCCGGGCGGGGGGACTGACGGTCGTGTTGTCCGGGCTCGCGGGCGTCGGGAAGAGCGCGCTGGCGGGCAACTGGCTTCGGGGGCTCAGCGGGCGCTTCCCCGACGGCCTGCTCTACGCCGACCTCCGCGCTCACGCGCCGGACGGCCCGGCCGAGGTGACGGAGGTCCTGGCCGGATTCCTGCGGGCGCTGGGCGTCGACTCCGTACCGGCCGTGCTCGCGGAGACCGTCGCGCTGTGGCGCTCCACCGTGGCGCGGCGCCGGATCGGGCTGCTGCTCGACAGCGCGCTGAGCGCCGCCCAGGTCCGCCCGCTGCTGCCGGGGACGGAGTGCTCCCTGGTCGTCGTGACCAGCCGGGCCAGGCTGACGGGCCTGGGGATAGACGGGGCCCGCTTCCACCCGGTGGGCCCGCTGGACCGGGAGTCCGCCGCGGCGATCCTGTCGGCCCGGATCGGCGCCGACCGGGTGGCGGCCGAGCAGTCCGCCGCGGACCAGGTGATCGCCCGTTGCGCGGGGCTGCCGCTCGCCGTCTGCCTGGCCGGGGCCCGGATGGCGGCCCGACCGAACCAGGCGCTGTCGGTGACGGCCGACGCGCTCGCCTCCGAGGCGAGGCGGCTGGACACCCTGCGGATCGACGGTGAGACGGCGGTGCGGGGCGTCCTGGACGCGTCCTGTCGGGTGCTCGCCGAGGACACCGCCCGGCTGTACCGGCTGCTCGGGGCGCTGCCGCTGCCGGACATCACCCCGGGGGTGGCCGGGGCGGCGGCCGCCGTGCGGGTCGCCGAGGCGGACCGGCTGCTCGACGGGCTCGCCGAGGTCCACCTGCTGGAGGACCGGGGCGAGGGCCGCTACCGCTTCCACGACCTGGTGCGACTGCACGCCCGCGACTGGGCGACGGAGGACGAGCCGGCGGACCTCGTCCGGGCCGCCCGCCGCAGGGTCCTGGACTGGTACCTGGCGGCCGCGACCGGGGCGGAGGCGCTGATCAGCCCCAGCCACCGCACCCTGGCCCGCGACTACCTCGAACCGCCGAGCGGACTGCCGTCCTTCGCCGACGAGTCCGAGGCGCTGGCCTGGCTCGACACCGAACGCGCCCATCTGATGGCGGTCCTGCGCGCCGGGGCGGCGGCGGGTGAGCACACCGCCGTCTGGCAACTGGCGGACGCGATGTGGCCGTTGTTCCTCCGGCTGCGTCCGCACGACCTGTGGGTCGAGGCGCACGAGCTGGGGCTGGTGGCGGCCCGCGACGCGGGGGACGCGGCCGGCGAGCTGCGGATGCTGACCTCCGGGGGCCACGGGCTGCGCAACGCGGGCCGGCCGCTGGAGGCCGCGGACTGGTTCGCCGACGCGCTGGCCCTGGCCCGGGAGGCGGGTGACCCCAGGGCCGAGGCCGATGCCCACTTCGGCCTGGGCCACGCGCACCAGGCGGCCGGCCGACTCGACCACGCGGCCGAATCGTTCCGGCGGTCGCTGCGGTTGAGGGAGGGGATCGGCTACCCGCGCGGTGCGGCCCTGGCGCGGATCGCGCTCGGTGAGGCGATGCTGGCCGCCGGCTCGTACCCGGCGGCGGAGGAACTGCTGACCAGGGCGCACCGGGAGCTGACCGCCCTGCCGGACCGCTACGAGGCGGCGCGGGCGCTGGCCTGGCTCGGCCGGACGCATGCGGCGGCCGACCGGGCCGGCGCCGCCGAGGAGTGCTTCGAGGCGGCGCTGGCCGAGTTCCGGCACGTCGGCTCACGGCACTGGGAGGCGCGGGTGCTGGAACTGCTCGGTGAGTTGGAGCAGGGGAGGAACCGCCCGACCGAGGCGCTGAACCGGTACGGGCAGTCCCTCGCCGTCTACCGGGGGCTCGGAGCGCCGGACGCCGACCGGCTGGTGGGCCGGATCGACGCCCTCTCGCGCGGCTGAGCGCCGCGGACGGCGACCAGCGCGAGCAGGTCGGCGGCCGGCCTGCCGGAGACCAGCCAGGCGTGGACGAGCGAGCCGATCAGCGCCGGCTCCCGGAACGGCCCGCCGCCGCGCGGCACCCGGACGCGCTCCCCGGTGCGGGCGAGCACCAGGAGTTCGCGCTCCGAGCCGACCGCCACGACCGCGCAACCGGGGAAACAGGAGAGCGTGTCGGCCGCGATCGACCGGGCGTCGTGGTGGCGGCCCGGACGGTCGCCGTGCAGCACGTCGGCGTACTGCCGCAGGCCCCCGAGGTCGGGTGTGTCGAGGGCGGCCGACAGATGCTCGTCCGTCAGCCGTCCGGTGTCCCAGGTGAGTTCGACCCGTACCCTCAGCGCCATCGCGGGCCTCCCGACAGGGGCTGCGGGAGGGGCACCGGCCCGTCCTCGGGCGCGTGCGCGGGCTGGCCCAGCTCCAGCACCCGGTACAGGAGCCGGCGCATGTTGCGGCTGAACCGCCCGGGCTCGGAGGAGATCCGGGCGGCGATCGGGGCGTACTCCTCCCGCCGGTACTGCTCCTCGGCGTAGGCGAGTTGGCGGTCGAGCGGGTGGGCGGCCGAGAGCGCCGGCGCCGTCCGGGCCAGCTGGGCGCCGGGCGAGCGCAGGTTGACGTCCCGGTGCGGGAAGCGGGCCAGCAGGATCGGTGCCGGGGTCATGCTGGCGTACAGGGTGACGGAGCCGTGGTCGCCGATGACGTAGTCCGCGGCGGCCAGCAGGGGCCGCCAGTCCGTCTCCGGGGTGATCAGGGTGACGGTGCCGCGGGTGGCCGCCGTCACCCAGGAGCTGACCTGCCAACTCCCGTGGCTGGAGAAGGCGTTGGGGTGGACGAGCATCGCCGTCCGGAAGCGGTCGGCGGGCAGTTCGCCGGCCAGCCGGGGCAGCAGGCCGTCCGGCTGGCCGAGCACCGAGCCGGTTCCCCAGGTGGAGCAGACCAGGACGAAGCGCTCGTCCTCCCGCAGGCCCAGGGCCCGCCGGTACTCGGCGCGGTGCGGGAGGCTGGCGGCCAGCCGGTCGTGGTCCCCGTCCCCGACCACCTCCGCCACGTCGAGCGCCTCGGGGCAGGAGGAGGCGAGCTCGGCGAGGTCGTCGCGGTGGGCGAGCGCGTAGGAGGCGCAGGTGAGCCGGCCCTCCCAGAACAGGAACTCCCGGCCCAGGCCGGACACGCTCCGCTCGCCGCCCGCGCCGGCGAGCGCCAGCTTCTGGTGGCCGGCGCCGTGCGGGAGACGGACCACCGGCCCGCGCACCTGCTCCAAACCCTGGGACCCGGCGGCCAGGACGAGGTCGAACTCGACGCCCACCGCGACGTCCCAGGGCAGCACGGTGCCGCCCAGGGCCTGGAGGTAGCCGGCGACGCCGTCGTTGAAGGCGTGCGGCACCACGGTGAAGACCACCTGGACCCGCAGGTCCGAACCGAGCAGCGCGAAGATGTCGCGCAGCCGCTGCGCGTAGACCAGGGTGTGGACGGCGACCAGCACCCGCTTGCACCCCGCCAGAGTGGCCCAGCGGGCGTCCCCCCGTGCCGCCGGCCCCGGCATCTTGATCGGTTGTTCCACGGTTTCCCCCATTCCTCGCCGGCCGGGCTCCTTCCCGGCCACCGGCGGTCTGCCCGGGTTCAATGGCGAAACCCTGCAAGGGACTTGCGGAAACCTTGCGCCCGGGCCCGAGGGCGGGGCCGGCCGCCCCGGGGGTGAATCCGGGGCAGACGGCGCAACGTGGCGGCCGCGCGCGGTGTGCCTCCCCGGCGCGCCGGGGGAGTGGACCTACATTGCGCGGCTATGAGTGAAAATGTCGGAATCAGTCGTCGATCGATGCTCAAGGCCATCCCCGCAGGCGCCTTCCTCGCCGCGGCCTCCGACGCGACCCCCCAGCCGCAGCGCGCGGTGGCCGCGTCCGCGCCCGCGACCTTCCCGCAACCGGCCGAGTGGACCTCCCGGTCGCGGGCGGGCTCGCCGAGGGCGGTGCTCGACCGGACGCTCGACGTGCGGTTCACGGACACCGACATCCCCGGCTACGGCACGGTCACCACCCGCACCTACAACGGGGCCATCCCGGGCCCGACCCTACGGGTGCGCGCCGGGGACACCCTCCGGCTGACCCAGATCAACGGCCTGCCGCCGAACCGGCCGTACAGCGGCCCCCACAACCGGCCGCACCGCCAGAACAGCTTCAACCTGCACACCCACGGCATGCACGTCTCGCCGTCCGGCGACGCCGACAACGTCCTGCGGGAGTTCACGCCGCGCACCGCCGACGAGGTCGACGCCGGCGCCCCGGAGCCGCGGTACGTCACCACGATCGACGTCCCGGACGACCACCCGGCCGGCACCTACTGGTACCACCCGCACGTGCACGGGGCCACCGCCGAGCAGGTCGTCGGCGGCATGGCCGGGGTGATCATCGTGGAGGGCGACGTCGACGAGGTGCCGGAGATCAAGGCGGCGGCGGAGTCCGTCGTCTGCATCAACGAACTCCGGGTCAAGGACGGCGCCGTCCCCGAGTTCACCTCGGGCGGCGCGCTGGCCTCCGTCCCGCCCGTCTTCACCGTCAACGGCGCGCTCAACCCCACCGTGGTGCTGCGCCCGGGCGAGGTCCAGCGCTGGCGGCTGGTGGCCGCGACGGCGTTCACCCTGCTGCCGCTGCGGATCACCGGCGACGGGCAGGACCTGACCTTCCACCAGATCGCCCAGGACGGCATCACCTTCCCCGCGCCGGTCGACACCGGGACGGTGCGCCTGGCCCCGGGCAACCGCGCCGACGTGCTGGTCCGGGGCGGCGGGGCCGGGACGTACGAACTGCGCGCCGACGGGGTGTCCGAGCCCCTGATGACCGTCGAGGTGACGGGGCCGCCGGTCGAACCGCCGATGGGGCTGCCGGCTGCGCTGCCGCAGGGCAGGCCGTTCCTCGACGTGAAGGACATCGCGAACCCCGGCGCGGACCGGGAGGTGCTCTTCCACATCGACGGGGACGCCTTCCCCGGGGCGTTCCCCAACGCCTTCCGGATGCTGGGCAGCAACCCGACCCCGGCGCAGGACCCCGACGACCTCGCCCGCGACCCCGCCTACGGCCTGTTCGACCCCGACTACGTCAACCACACCCTGGTGCTCGGAACCGTCGAGCGGTGGACCATCCGCACCGACGAGGACAACCGGGCCTTCAACCATCCCTTCCACCTGCACACCAACCACGTTCTCGTCACCCACCGCAACGGCGAGCCGCTCGACCCGCCGGTCTGGCAGGACACCGTCGACCTGGCGGGCGGGAACCCCGGGGACAGCGCCACGCTCCTGGTCAGGTACGAGGACTTCACCGGCCTCGCCGTCGTCCACTGCCACCAGCTCCAGCACGAGGACCTCGGCATGATGCAGCTGGTCCGGTACGTCGAGCCGCGGTCATCGGCGGACTGAGCCCCCTGGCCGGGGCGGCCGCTCAGGACGGCCCCAGCGCCGGCCATCGGGCGGGCAGCTCGATCCGGGCGCCGTCGTGGGTGAACTCCGTCCACGTCACCGGACTGCTACGCCCTTCGCGGGCCTCGGAGCCGGGGCCGGAGCCGGGCGCGCGGTCGAGCGCGGCGCGCCCATCGCGCCGAGGACGGAGCTGTCCAACGGGCTGGCGGCCAGCCGCTCCAGCACCCGCGCGAAGGCGGCGCGCAGGCCGTGGCCGTGGCGGCGCGTGCCGGGGCCCACGGAATGGAACGCAGCGATGACGGACATGCGGATCACCTCCGGAACGACCTGCGGACCGTGCAGGTAGGTCCTCCAGCTTGCCCCTCCACGCCCTGGTGCGGGCACGGATTGACGCGCTGCTGACGCGCTGCTGACGCACCCCTGATGACCCGACGGCGGAAATTGACCTGACCGGTATTCCGAGTTCGTGGTGGAGGCGGGCGGATCGGGCGAGCGGGAAGGAATTGTCAGGGGCTTGCCAGAATTCCCGGGTGGGGCCGCCGGGAAGGCCGGAGGAAACGGGAACGCCGCAGCTCGTCGCCGGTGCGTTGGCCATTCATAAAACCCCGTTCAGCTGCCGGACATTGAGCCTGGATCAGGCCGTCGAAGGCCTTCCGTCTGCAATTCCCCAGCCCTTGGCAAACCTTGTTCCCAGCCTGCTGCGCGGTGCCCGGCCGGCGGGCATCATCGGCTCCCATGAGTCGACTCATCGCACTATCGCAGGGGGCCTCCGCGTGAGGGCCTTCCGCTTCCTCCCCGCCGTCGCGCTGGCCGTCGCCACCGCGGTGATCGGGCTGGCCACCGTCGTCCCGGCCTCGGCCGCGAGCTCACGGGTGGACCTGAACGTCCTGGTGGTCACCGACGGCAACCCCTGGGTCGAGGGCATCCGGCAGCAGCTGTCCGCCGAGGGCGTGCCGACCACCGTCATCGACCTCACCAGCGGCAGCCGGGCCACGATCACCACCGGCTTCCTCGCCGATACGCTGGCCGACGGCACCCCGCACGGCCACTTCGAGGGCGTCGTCCTGCCCAACGACGCGCCGACCCAGCTCTCCGCGGCCGAGAAGAGCACCCTGGCCGGCTACGAACAGACCTACCAGGTACGGGAGGTGGACGGCTACGTCTGGCCCAGCCCCGTCAACGGGCTGAACGGGCCGACCTGGGCCGGCTCGCTGGACGGCACCACCGCCACCGCGACCGCCTCCGCCCGCGCGGACGCCTTCCGCTACCTGACCGGCCCGGTCGCCTTCGAGGGCACCGCCGGAGGCAACGGCTCGTACGGCTACCTGCCCACCCCGGTGGCCGACAACCCGGCCACCGGCTCGCACTTCGAGCCGTACCTGACCGAGACGATCCCCGGCACCACCACCCAGGGAGTCCTCGCCGGGGTCTACACCTCGGGCGGGCGCCAGCAGTTGGTGCTGACCTTCGCCTACAACTACTACCAGCAGCAGACCCGGCTGCTCGCGCACGGCATCGTCGACTGGGTCACCAAGGGCGTGCACCTGGGCTACTGGCGCAACTACTTCTCCGCGCACATCGACGACCTCTTCAACGCCAACTCCCGGTGGAGCCAGAGCGGTCACTGCACTCCGGGCGAGGGCGACTGCGTCGGCGGCGTCCCGGCGACCACCCCGATCCGGATGACGCCCGCGGACGTCACCGCCACCGTCGCCTGGCAGCAGCAGAACGACTACACCCTGGACCTCCTGTTCAACGGCGGCCCCAGCCTCGACTACGCGGAGGCGGGCGGCGGCACCGACCCGCTGACCACCGCGCTGCTCGCCGACAAGAACAGCTTCTGGTGGGTCAACCACACCTACCAGCACCCGTTCCTGGGCTGCGTGCAGAACTTCACGGTGATCCCGTGGAAGTGCCAGACCGATTCCACGGGTGCGATCCAGTACGTCGACCAGGCCACCGTCAACGAGCAGATCCAGCAGAACATCCAGTTCGGCCAGGCCAACGGACTGCCGTTCCGGCCGGGCGAGTTGGTCGCCGGTGAGCACTCCGGCACCGTGATGCTGCCGCAACAGCCCAACGACAACCCGAACTTCCTCGCCGCGCTCAGCCAGAACAGCATCCAGTGGCTCGGCGTGGACGCCTCCCGGGAGACCGGCCAGCGGCAGATCGCCTCGGCGCTCGGCGTGCCCCGCCACCCGGTCAACGTCTTCTACAACGTCTCCACCCAGTCCGACGAGGTCAGCGAATACAACTGGCTGTACACCTCGAAGGCCGACGGCGGCAGCGGCAACTGCGAGGCCAACCCCGCCACCACCACCTGCATCAGCCCGCTGGACCTGAACACCGGCTGGGCGAACTACGTGCTGCCGCTCCAGGAGAGGATCACCCTCGGGTACGTGCTCAGCAACGACCCGCGCCCGTTCTTCATGCACCAGTCGAACCTCACCGACGACCGGCTCGCCCTCCAGACCCTGACCGGCATCCTGTCCGCCTACCGCGGCTGGTTCACCCCCGACACCCCGGTGGTGAACCAGACCCTCACCGACGCCGGAACCACCCTGAAGCAGCAGACCGCCTGGCAGCAGACCCTCACCGCCGGCACCGTCAGCGGCTACGTCCAGGGCGGCGTGGTCACCGTCCAGGGCCCGGCCGGCACCACCGTGCCGGTCACCGTCCCGGCCGGCACCACCGTCACGGGCGGCGCCGCCTTCGGCACCGTGTACGGCGGCGAGCAGTCCGGCTACACCACGCTCGGCAGCGCGCCCACCGGCCTGACGCTCACCTCCGCCGCCTTCGGCACCACCCCGAGCGCCACCACCCCGACCGCGACCCCGAGCGCCGGGATCGCGCTCGCCTCCTACGCGATCGGATCCCCGCACGAGGTGCAGCGCAGCGGGAACGCAGTGACGATCACCGACCCGTACGGGACGCACGTGCTGCCCAAGCTCGCGGGCAAGCCCGACGAGGAGCTCCACATCGGCGCCACGCACCACCACCCGTACCGGACCCCGGTGGCGCAGCCGAAGAAGTAGCACCTGCCGGGCACCGACGGCCGGCCGGAGGCACCCGCCTCCGGCCGGCCGTCGGCTGTCGGTGGGGCTGGCTACGCTCGCGGCATGACGTACACGGTGGACGCCCGGCTGGCGGCGAACGAGAACGAACGGCGACTGCTGGAGGCTGTCTTCACCCCGGGGGAAGGGCTGGGGATCCGGGCACATGATCCGCTGACGGTGGTCCGGGTGGCGGAGGTGACGGAGGTGACCACGATCCGGGTGCCGAGCGGCCGCCTTGTGGTGGGCTCGCCATGGCCGGAGGACGACGACTACGAGCTGAACCCCCCGGTGGGCCGGGAGCTGGCGGAGCGGATACCACCGGGCAGCTACCGGGTGGAGGCGTCCTGGTTCTTCGAGTCGTACGACCACGGGGACTATCCCTCGGTGGCCGCCGTGCGGCTGTGCGTCACCCAGGCTCCGGTGGTCGCCTGGGAGAACGCCCTCGGGGTCGGCGAGGACGTCGAGTCCGCCCGCCCGGGCGCGCGGTTCGGCTTCGACTACCCCGACACGAACATGGCCTGCTTCGCCGACGCCACGGCCTGGATCGAACTGACCCTGCCGTTCCGGCAGTTCTGGCGGGACCGTCGGGCCGGTCTCAACCGCGCACGGGCCTCGGAGGACCTGTGCGACGGCTCGTTCGAGCGGGTGCGGCACGAAGGGCTCGGGGCCGACCTCGTGACCTTCGTGGCGGATGAGGACAATCTGGTCTGGCTCGGCCGGGCGGCGGACGGAGCCGTCGCCTCCGTGGTCGTGGTCGGCGGATTCCGGCCGCACCCGTACTGACACGTAGTACCTGTGGGTAGTGGCTGAACCCAGTCCGGTGGAAGGCACGTTGAGCGGGACGGAACGGGACGGGGAGGAAGCGGAATGGATGCGGACGGGCCTCAGGCGCGTGAGTTCGTCGCGGGCCTGGTGCGGGCGGGGGTGCCGAGCCTGCCGGGGGCGTCCGGACTGGCGGTGCCGGAGGGGGCGGCGGACGAGGTGATCGCGGCGGCCCGGCGGCTGGCGCTGCGGGCGCTGCCCGCGGAGCGGCGGCGGCCGGAGCCCGCGCCGGAGCTGCTGGCGCTGGCGACGGCGCTGGTGGTGGACGAGCACCCGTCCGCCCCCGGGTGGACGGCGGCCGAGCGGGAGCGGCTGGCGGAGTGGGTCGCGCTGCTGATCGAGCACCGGGGCGAGGACGGGGT
The DNA here is from genome assembly GCF_017427025.1 of Streptomyces sp. FH025. Taxonomy (GTDB): domain Bacteria; phylum Actinomycetota; class Actinomycetes; order Streptomycetales; family Streptomycetaceae; genus Kitasatospora. Next base: position 116 of record NZ_JAFLNG010000052.1, on the reverse strand, counting down.
GCAGGACCTGGTCGGCGAGCTCAACCGGGGCGGCACCGGCTGACGGCGGGCCCCACGGCGTTGGCGGATCGTTGGCGCGGCCTTGGCGGCGCCCGGCAGTCTGCTGTCGCAGCCGC
>NZ_JAFLNG010000519.1 GCF_017427025.1 Streptomyces sp. FH025 | reverse complement strand
ACGTTGCGGGTGGTGTGGGCGGCGCCGCCGCCGAAGCCGACCAGCACGCCGGCCGCGCCGGTCCGCATCAGGTGCAGCGCGGCGGTGTAGGTGGCGCAGCCGCCGACGATCACCGGGACGTCCAGCTCGTAGATGAACTGCTTGAGGTTGAGCGGCTCGGCGGCGCTGGAGACGTGCTCGGCCGAAACGGTGGTGCCGCGGATGACGAAGACGTCGACCCCGGCGTCCACGACGGCCTTGGAGAACTCGGCGGTGCGCTGCGGCGAGAGCGCCGCGGCGGTGACCACGCCGGAGTCGCGGACCTCCTGGATCCGCTGCTTGATCAGCTCGGCGCGGATCGGCGCGGCGTAGATCTCCTGGAGGCGGCGGGTCGCGGCGGTGGCGTCGGAGATCGCGGCGATCTCGTCCAGCAGCGGCTGCGGGTCCTCGTAGCGGGTCCAGAGGCCTTCCAGGTTCAGCACGCCCAGACCGCCCAGACGGCCGATCTTGATGGCCTGCTCCGGCGAGACCACGCTGTCCATCGGCGCGGCCAGGAACGGCAGCTCGAAGCGGTAGGCGTCGATCTGCCAGGCGATCGAGACCTCCTTCGGGTCACGCGTACGGCGGCTGGGGACGACGGCGATGTCGTCGAAGGCGTACGCCCGGCGGCCGCGCTTGCCTCGCCCGATCTCGATCTCAGTCACTTCGAGCCCTTCTGCTTTGTTGCTCATGCCCGCCGGGTCACCCCGGCCGCCCCCAGTATCCCGTACCGCCGGTGGTCCCGCCCCGACGGCCCGCACCCGGACGAGCCCGGACGAGCCCGAACAAGCGAGAAGGGCCCGCGACGGCGGGCCCTTCTCCCTCAGCGCCTCAGCTCAGTACTTCAGCTCACCGCTTCGGCTCAGCGGATCAGCGGTTCGAGTAGTTCGGCGCCTCGACGGTCATCTGGATGTCGTGCGGGTGGCTCTCCTTGAGGCCCGCCGAGGTGATCCGGACGAAGCGGCCCTTGCTCTCCATCTCGGCGATGGTGCTGGCGCCGACGTAGCCCATGGTCTGACGCAGACCGCCGACCAGCTGGTAGAGCACGGTCGCGAGCGGACCGCGGTACGGCACCTGGCCCTCGATGCCCTCGGCGATCAGCTTCTCGTCCGAGGAGACATCGGCCTGGAAGTAGCGGTCCTTGGAGAAGGACTTCGCCTGGCCGCGGGACTGCATGGCGCCCAGCGAGCCCATGCCGCGGTAGGACTTGAACTGCTTGCCGTTGATGAACATCAGCTCGCCCGGGGACTCCTCGCAGCCGGCCAGCAGCGAGCCCAGCATCACGGTGTCGGCACCGGCGGCCAGCGCCTTGCCGATGTCGCCCGAGTACTGGAGGCCACCGTCACCGATGACCGGCACGCCGGCCGCCTGGCAGGCCTGGGCGGCCTCGTAGATGGCGGTGATCTGCGGGACGCCGATGCCGGCGACCACGCGGGTGGTGCAGATGGAGCCGGGGCCGACGCCGACCTTGACGCCGTCCACACCGGCGTCGATCAGCGCCTGGGCGCCGTCCCGGGTGGCGACGTTGCCGCCGACCACGTCGACCCGGACGGCCGACTTGATCTTCTCGATCCAGGCCAGCGCGTTGTGGCTGTGGCCGTGCGAGGTGTCCACCACCAGGAAGTCCACGCCCGCCTCGACCAGGGCCTGGGCCCGGTCGAAGGCCTCGGCGCTGGCACCGACCGCGGCGCCGACCAGCAGGCGGCCCTCGGCGTCCTTGGCGGCGTTCGGGTACTGCTCGGCCTTGACGAAGTCCTTGACGGTGATCAGGCCCTTGATCCGGCCCTCGTCGTCGACCAGCGGGAGCTTCTCGATCTTGTGGCGGCGCAGCAGCGCCATCGCGTCCTCGCCGGAGATGCCGACCTTGCCGGTGATCAGCGGCATCGGGGTCATGATCTCGCGGACCTGGCGGGTGCGGTCCGACTCGAAGGCCATGTCACGGTTGGTGACGATGCCCAGGAGCTTGCCGGACGGGTCGGCGATCGGCACGCCGGAGATGCGGAACTTGGCGCACAGCGCGTCGGCCTCGGCCAGCGTGGTCTCCGGGCCGACCGTGATCGGGTCGGTGACCATGCCGGACTCGGAGCGCTTCACCAGGTCGACCTGGTTGGCCTGGTCCTCGACCGACAGGTTGCGGTGCAGGACGCCGACACCGCCCTGGCGGGCCATCGCGATGGCCATCCGGGCCTCGGTCACCTTGTCCATCGCGGCGGACAGCAGCGGGATGTTGACGCGGACGTTCCGGGAGACCCGCGAGGAGGTGTCGACCTGGTTGGGCAGCACCTCGGAGGCCCCGGGCAGCAGCAGCACGTCATCGAACGTGAGCCCGAGCATGGCGAACTTCTCGGGTACGCCTGCGGCGTTGTAAGACATTTGGGGGGTACCTTCCGTGGCCGGCCAAATCCGCTCGCGCCCTGAGGTAGGGGGCGCTTTCATCGCTCACTCGCGCAGACCGCCGAAAGCCGGGTGGAATTGGAGGAACCTCCAAGGGTTCCTCGCGCGCACCCGCGAAACTTTGGCAACCCGCCCAGGCGCCGATACCCCATGGTACTGGCACCGCGAATGTGCCCTCGTGTGCCCTTGACAACAACCGCCCCCGGTGGCCCATTCCACCGGCCCGTCGCCCCAGGAGGACCACAGGAGGGCCACAGGAGGACCTCAGCAGGAACACGAGGACCTCAGGAGGACTCCTCCGCGAGCGCCCGCAGCCGGCTGAGCGCACGGTGCTGGGCCACCCGTACGGCCCCCGGCGACATCCCGAGCACCTCGCCGGTCTCCTCCGCCGACAGCCCGGCGGCCACCCTCAGCAGCACCAGCTCGCGCTGACGAGCCGGCAGGTTGGAGAGCAGCTCCTTGGCCCAGGCCGCGTCACTGCTGAGCAGCGCCCGCTCCTCGGGGCCGAGCGCCTCGTCCGGCACCTCCGGCAGGTCGTCCTGCGGCACGACCGTCGAGCCGGGCCCGCGCATCGCGGCCCGCTGCAGATCGGCGATCTTGTGCGCGGCGATCCCGTAGACGAAGGCCTCGAACGGCCGCCCCTGGTCCTTGTACCGGGGCAGCGCGCACAGCACCGCGACGCAGACCTCCTGGGCCACGTCGTCCACGTGGTGCCGGGCCCCGCCGGGCAGCCGGGCCAGCTTGGCCCGGCAGTAGCGCAGGGCGAGCGGGTGGACGTAGGCGAGCAGGGCGTCGATGGCCCGGCCCTCGCCGCGCACGGCGGCCGCGACCAGCTCGCCCACCAGGGGTGAGCCGCCCGTGCCGAGCACCGGCGGGCGGCCCGGCCCGGCCTCCGCGCCCGGACCGCCGGAATCGGCGTACGACGGATCGCGACCCGGTCCGGAGGGTTCGGCCCCGTCCGGGTCCACCTGGCCGGCCGCACCGGCGACATCGTCGCGCATCGATCCATGGTGCCTGGTCGACCGGGAAAACGCGGCACCGCGTCCGGAGTTGTGCACCGGAACGTTATGCGCTGCGACACCACGGGGCGTGCCGCGCATCACCGACCCCTCCTGCACCGTGCCGCCTCCCGCCCCGCCGCTGTGAGCGGTCCCGTCCGTCGCGTCGTCCGCCGAGTGTCCTGCGGCTGCGTGGTTCGCCGCAGTGCCTGTCCGCTGGTCCCCGAGGTGCTCCACTCCTCCATGGTGCAACCTCGGGACCGTAACGTCACACGCCTGTGCGGCGCCCGTTCCGGGATTCGACGGCGGCGCCCCGCAGCCGGCGGCGCCGCCGGCGGTCAGCGGACCAGGCCCCAGCGGAAACCCAGCGCCACCGCGTGCGCCCGGTCGGAGGCCCCGAGCTTCTTGAACAGCCGTCGGGCGTGGGTCTTGACGGTGTCCTCGGACAGGAACAGCTCGCGGCCGATCTCGGCGTTGCTGCGGCCGTGGCTCATGCCCTCCAGCACCTGGATCTCACGCGCCGTCAGGGTCGGCGCCGCGCCCATGTCGGGGCTGCGCAGCCGACGCGGGGCGAGCCGCCAGGTCGGGTCGGCGAGGGCCTGGGTGACGGTCGCCCGCAGCTCGGCGCGCGAGGCGTCCTTGTGCAGGTACCCGCGGGCACCCGCGGCCACCGCGAGCGCGACACCGTCGAGGTCCTCGGCGACGGTGAGCATGATGATCCGCGCGCCCGGGTCGGCGGACAGCAGTCGCCGGACCGTCTCGACCCCGCCGAGGCCGGGCATCCGGACGTCCATCAGAACGAGATCGGAGCGGTCGGCCACCCAGCGGCGGAGGACCTCCTCCCCGTTCGTCGCGGTGGTGACCCGGTCCACACCGGGTACGGTCGCGACCGCGCGGCGAAGCGCCTCGCGGGCGAGCGGGGAATCGTCGCAAACGAGAACGGAAGTCATGACCGTCGTCCTCCGCAGCTGATCCGCGTCACGTTGAGCCTCCTGGCTGGTACGAACCTCTCCGACACGGCCGATCGGCGACAGACTCCGTCCTGATCGCTCCGAACTGCCCGCGATCGTTCCCGACGTCCGGCGCCCGTTAACCGCCTCCGCACTTCCAACGACCATCACTCGAATGAGTTACGGCCTTCAGGGCATCTCCACCACTGTACGTGGCCAACCCATTACCGATCAGCCGCATCGCGGTGCACACGCCGCAGTTTTGCGCAGCTCGCGCGCGGTCGGCGTACGACCCGCACACCGGTGCGGTGCGTCGCGCGCCCGTCGGCCACCCGATTGCCACGCCCGCGCCCGGCGACCCCATTGCCCACTTTGCCCGTTTTTATAGCGTTCGTATGGTCATTGACTGTTGTGCCAGTGTGTGGGTGACTTGTCCATGGAGTTGCCTTAAGTCATATTTCCAGGTGTCCACATCAGTGCAGCAACGCCCCGCCGGTCCGCTCGGCGGTAGCCCCGCCGAACCGCCCGGCCGACGGTCGACCGCCTCTGAAGGGAATGAGCCATGGCAGATTTCTCCCGCCTCCCCGGCCCCAACGCGGACCTCTGGGACTGGCAGCTCTCCGCGGCGTGCCGTGGCGTGGACAGCTCGCTCTTCTTCCACCCCGAGGGCGAGCGGGGGGCCGCGCGCAGCTCGCGCGAGGCCAGCGCCAAGGAGGTCTGCATGCGCTGCCCGGTGATCGCGGAGTGCGCGGCGCACGCCCTGGCGGTCCGCGAACCGTACGGCGTCTGGGGCGGGATGACGGAGGACGAGCGCGAGGAGATGCTGGGCCGTTCGCGGCACCGCCTGGTGGAGATCCCGCTGACCCCTCCGGCGGTCGCGCAGCGCTAGACCCGTTCCACGGCGCGCCGTGAAGAAACGTTTCTTCGCAGCGCCTCAGGCTGCCCCACCCCATCCGGAACGGCGAGGGCCCGACCGCCCGCCGTCAGCGGCCGGTGGCGGAGCCCGCCAGCCGCTCCAGCATCAGCGCAACGGCCGGCACCTCGGCCAGGTCCGGCAGGGTCAGCGCCACCACCTGGCGCACCGCCGGCACCCCGGCGGCCGTCCGCACCGGCACCGTCGAAACGCCGTCAGGACGCACCGACTGCAACGCCAGCCGGGGCAGCACCGCCACTCCCAGCCCGGCCGCCACCAAGCCGACCACCGCCGGGTAGTCGTCGGTGGCGAAGTCGATCCGGGGCTCGAAGCCGGCCCCCGCG
>NZ_JAFLNG010000518.1 GCF_017427025.1 Streptomyces sp. FH025 | reverse complement strand
GCGACCCCGACGGCGCAGACCCCCGCGCCCACCGCGAGCGCCTCCGGCTCGCCGTCCGCCTCGCCCACCGCCTCGCCCACCGCGAACCCCAACTGCGACGTGGACGCCCGCGGCCTGACCGCCGGCGCGGCCGCCCCCGGCCACGTCGTCCCGGAGCAGAACTGGACGCTGGTGACCAGCCGGCTGGCCCTGCACGGCGCGGCCTTCCACGGCGTCTACGACGTGAAGACCCCGACCGGCAGCAAGCGGGTGCTGAAGTTCGTGGTGGACAGCGTGGACATCGACAACCTCGACATGTCGACTCTTGAGGGCAACGGCGTCACCTTCCACGTCCAGGGCGCCCCGGGCTCGACCTCGACCATGCGCAAGGGCCCGGTCACCATGTACGTGGAGCGGCTCTCCGGCCACCTGTCCAAGGTGCTCGGCCTGCCGATCCCGATCGACCTGGGCGAGATCACCCTCACCCCGGACACCCTGCCGCGCTGGCTGTACGACCTGATCGGCTCGATCCCGATCCCGCTGGACCTGGAGCTGACCGGGGTCACCGCCAAGCAGGCCGGCCAGTTCGGCGGCACCCTGCACATCCCCGGGATGCGCATGTTCAACGACGACGCGCCCTACAGCGACAAGTAGCGGGCGCGGAAACGCCGACGGGGCGGCCCTCCGCGAAGGAGGACCGCCCCGTCGGCGTTCGTACGACCGGGTGCTACTCGCCGTGGCTGCCCAGGCGGTGCACCTGCACCATGTTGGTGGTGCCGGGGACGCCGACCGGGACACCGGCGGTGACGATCACGGTGTCGCCCTCGCTCAGCTCGCCCATGCGCAGCAGCTCGCGGTCGACCTGCTCGACCATCGCGTCCGTGGTGGCCACCTGCTCGGTGACGTACGCCTGGACGCCCCAGCTCAGCGAGAGCTGGTTGCGGGTGGCGGCGTCCGGGGTGAACGCGACCACCGGGATCGGCGAGCGGTAGCGGGACAGCCGGCGGGCCGTGTCACCGGACTTGGTGAACGCGACCAGCGCCTTGCCGTTCAGGAAGTCGCCCAGCTCGCACGCGGCGCGGGCGACGGAGCCGCCCTGGGTGCGCGGCTTGCGGCCCGGGTTGAGCGGCTGCAGGCCCTGGGAGACGAGCTCCTCCTCGGCCTTCTCGCAGATCCGGCTCATGGTGCGGACGGTCTCGACCGGATACTTGCCGACGCTGGACTCGGCGGAGAGCATCACCGCGTCGGTGCCGTCCAGGATGGCGTTGGCGACGTCGGAGACCTCGGCGCGGGTCGGGCGCGAGGCGTGGATCATCGACTCCATCATCTGGGTGGCGACGATGACCGGCTTGGCGTTGCGGCGGGCCAGCGTGATCAGCTGCTTCTGGACCAGCGGCACCCGCTCCAGCGGGTACTCCACGGCCAGGTCGCCGCGGGCGACCATGATGGCGTCGAAGGCGAGGACGATCTCCTCCATGGCCTCGACGGCCTGCGGCTTCTCGATCTTGGCGATGACCGGCACCCGGATGCCGACCTCGTCCATGACCTCGTGGACGTCCTTGATGTCCTCCGCGTTGCGGACGAAGGACAGGGCGACCATGTCGACGCCCAGGCGCAGCGCGAAGCGCAGGTCCTCCTTGTCCTTCTCGGACAGGGCGGGCACGTTCACGGCCGCGCCGGGCAGGTTGATGCCCTTGTTGTTCGAGAGCACGCCGCCCTCGATCACCACGGTCTTCACCCGCGGGCCGTCGACGCTGACGACCTCCAGGGCGATGACGCCGTCGTTGATCAGGATCGGGTCGCCGGGCTTCACGTCGCCGGGCAGGCCCTTGTAGGTGGTGCCACAGATGTGCTGGTCACCGGGGACGTCCTCGGTGGTGATGGTGAACTCGTCGCCGTTGTCGACGGTCACCGGGCCGTTGGCGAAGGTCGCCAGACGGATCTTGGGACCCTGGAGGTCGGCCAGGACGCCGATGGCCTTGCCGGTGTCCTCCGAGACCTGGCGGACCTTGCGGTACCGCTCCTCGTGGTCCGCGTGGTTGCCGTGGCTCATGTTCAGTCGGGCGACGTTCATGCCCGCCTCGACGATGGCCTTCAGCTGTTCGTAGGAGTCCGTCGCCGGACCCAGGGTGCAGACAATTTTCGCTCGGCGCATATGGATCAGTCTATCCGTTCGTGTTATAGGTGCATTCGGCACGAATCGTGGGGAATCGCCGACGAAGGATTCCGAGGAGTGAGACGAAAGGGTGTCAGTCCTCGGACTCCTCACCCTCCCGGTGCACCAGGGCGAAGGCCTGTCGGGCGATCTCCAGCTCCTCGTCGGTGGGCACCACCGCGACCGCCACCCGGGCGTACCCGGGCGAGATGATCCGGGCCTCGCCGGAGCGCACCGAGTTCAACTCGGCGTCCACGGCGATGCCCAGCTCCTCCAGCCCCGCGGTGGCCGCCGCGCGCACCGGCGCCGCGTTCTCCCCGACGCCCGCGGTGAACGCGATCGCGTCCACCCGGCCGAGCACCGCGTAGTAGCCGCCGATGTACTTGCGCAGCCGGTGGATGTACGAGTCGAAGGCGAGCCGCGCGTCCGCGTCCCCGGCCTCGGCCCGGCGCATGATCTCGCGCATGTCGTTGTCGCCGCACAGCCCGCGCAGGCCGCTGCGGCGGTTGAGCAGGTCGTCGATCTCGTCGATGGACAGCCCGCCGACCCGGTGCAGGTGGAACACCACGCCGGCGTCGATGTCGCCCGAGCGGGTGCCCATGACCAGGCCCTCCAGCGGGGTCAGGCCCATCGAGGTGTCCACGCAGCGGCCGCCGCTGACCGCCGAGGCGGAGGCGCCGTTGCCCAGGTGCAGCACGATCACGTTGACCTCGGCCGGGTCCTTGCCGAGCAGCCGGGCGGTCGCCCGCGAGACGTACTGGTGCGAGGTGCCGTGGAAGCCGTAGCGGCGCACCCGGTGCTCGTCGGCGACGTCCTTGTCGATCGCGTACCGGGCCGAGTACTCGGGCATCGCGGCGTGGAAGGCGGTGTCGAACACCGCGACCTGCGGCAGGTCGGGCCGCAGCGCGCGGGCCACCTCGATGCCGGTGATGTTGGCCGGGTTGTGCAGCGGCGCGACCGGGATCAGCCGGCGGATCTCCTTGAGCACGTCGTCGGTGATCACGGTCGGCTCGGTGAACCGCTTGCCGCCGTGCACCACCCGGTGGCCGATCGCGGCCAGCTCGGGGGAGTCCAGGCCGAGCCCGTCGGTGGCCAGCTCCTCGGAGACGGCCTTCAGCGCGGCCGCGTGGTCCGGGAAGACCTGGAGCACCTCGCGCGGCTTTCCCGAGCGCGGGGTGTGCACCAGGCGGCCGCTGGGCTCGCCGATCCGCTCGACCAGCCCGGAGGCCAGCTTGGCGCCGTCCAGCATGTCGATCAGCTGGTACTTGACGGACGAGGAGCCGGCGTTCAGAACCAGAACGCGGGTGCCTTCACTCATGCTTTGGGCTCCTTACGGTCCTGGGACTGGATGGCGGTGATCGCGACGGTGTTGACGATGTCCTGCACCAGCGCCCCGCGCGAGAGGTCGTTGACGGGCTTGCGCAGCCCCTGGAGCACCGGGCCGACCGCGACCGCGCCGGCCGAGCGCTGGACGGCCTTGTAGGTGTTGTTGCCGGTGTTGAGGTCCGGGAAGATCAGCACGGTCGCCCGCCCGGCCACCGCCGAGCCCGGCAGCTTGGTGGCCGCGACGTGGGCGTCCACCGCCGCGTCGTACTGGATCGGGCCCTCGACCAGGATGTCCGGGCGCAGCTCGCGGACCAGCTCGGTGGCCTTGCGGACCTTGTCGACGTCCGCGCCCGAGCCCGAGGTGCCGGTCGAGTAGGAGAGCATCGCGACCCGCGGCTCGACCCCGAACTGGGCGGCGGTGGCGGCGGACTGGATCGCGATGTCGGCCAGCTGCTGGGCGTTCGGATCGGGGTTGACCGCGCAGTCGCCGTACACCAGCACCTTGTCGGCCAGGCACATGAAGAAGACGGACGAGACGATCGAGGCGCCCGGCGAGGTCTTGATCACCTCGAAGGCGGGCCGGATGGTCGCCGCGGTGGAGTGCACCGCGCCGGAGACCATGCCGTCGGCGATGCCCTCCTGGACCATCAGGGTGCCGAAGTAGGAGACGTCGGTGACCACGTCCAGGGCCAGCTCGACGGTCATCCCCTTGTGGGCGCGCAGCCGGGCGTACAGCTCGGCGAACTGGCGGCGCAGCGGGCTGGTGGCGGGGTCGACGATCCGGACCTGGGCGCGGTCGGCGCCCGGCACTTCCTGCGGGAGGTCGATGCCCAGGCTCGCGGCCTTGCGGCGCACCGCGTCCGTCTCGCCGAGCAGGGTGAGGTCGCAGATGTTGCGGCGCAGCAGGATCTCGGCCGCGCGCAGCACCCGCTCCTCGGCGCCCTCGGGCAGCACCACGTGCCGGCGGTCGCCGCGGGCGCGCTCCAGCAGCTCGTGCTCGAACATCATCGGGGTGACCCGCTCGGACCGGCCGACCTCGATGAGGTTCGTCAACTCGGCGGTGTCGACGTGCAGTTCGAACAGGCCGAGGGCGATCTCGGCCTTCCGGGGGCTGGCCGCGGTGAGCTTGCCCTCCAGGTGGGTCAGGGTGGCGGCGGTGGGCCAGCTGCCCTCGGGGACGACCGCGACCGGGGTGCCGGGGGCGAGCCGGGCGGCCAGGGACATGATGTTGGGGCCGGGGTGCTGGCCGAGGGTGAGCAGCACGCCGGCGATCGGCGGGGCGCCGGCCGCGTGCGCGGCCAGCGAGCCGACCACCAGGTCGGCGCGGTCCCCGGGGGTGACGACCAGGGCGCCCTCGGTCAGCGCGTCCAGGAAGGTGGGCAGCATGGCGCCGCCGAAGACGAAGCCGCGCACGTCCCGGGCCAGGCCCGCGGCGTCGCCTAGCAGCACGTCGGCACCGGTCGCCTCGACCAGTTGGGCGACGGTCGGCGCGGCCAGGGCCGGCTCCTCCGGGATGACGTAGGCGGGGATCGGCAGCTTCTCGGTGAGCGTGCGCTGGATCCGCTGCTTGGCGCTCGGGGCGACCCTGTTGGCGATCATCGCCAGGGTCTCGCAGCCGAGGTCGGTGTACGCCCGGTGGGCGTTGCGCACCTCGGCGATCACCGCCTCGGCGTCCTCGCCGTGCCCGCCGACCACCGGCAGCACGGCGGCGCCGAACTCGTTGGCGAGGCGGGCGTTGAAGGCCAGCTCGTCCGGGATGTTGGTGTCGGCGAAGTCGGTGCCGAGCACCAGCACCGCCTGGCAGCGGCGCGCCACCGCGTGGAAGCGGTCCACCAGGGTGGAGACCAGCTCGTCCTGCCCCTGGGCGGCCTGGAGCGCGGCGGCCTCCTCGTAGGTGAGCCCGTACAGCTCGGAGCCGGGCAGGTCGATCCGGTAGCGCCCGCGCAGCAGCTCGACCACGTGGTCCGACCCCGGCTCGCCGGGCTCGGCGGCGTGCACCAGCGGCCGGAACACCCCGACCCGGTCCACCTGGCGGGTGAGCAGTTCCATGACCCCGAGTTCGACCGCCTGCCGGCCGTCCCCCCGGTCGATCCCGGTCACGTACACGCTGCGCGCCACGCGGATGTCTCCGTCCCGTCGTCTCGGAAGGTGGTCATATCGACCATACC
>NZ_JAFLNG010000517.1 GCF_017427025.1 Streptomyces sp. FH025 | reverse complement strand
AGGTCCGGGCGCGCTCGGTGAACCCGAGCTTGCGGTAGATCGGCTCGCCGGCCGAGGTGGCGACCAGGGTCGCCGGGCGGTCCGGGTGCGCGTTGACCAGGGCGGCCCGCACGACGGCGCGGGCCACGCCCTGGCCCCGCCGGTCGGGCATGGTGGCGACCCAGTACACCCCGGTGGCACCGCCGTCGTCGCAGGTCAGGCAGGCGCCGGCCGCAGCGCCGTCGACGCGGCCCAGCCAGGCGCGGAGGCCCGGTTCGTGCAGCAGCCGCTCCGGGAGCGCGTCGTTCCGGACCCAGGGCTGCCGGGCGGGCAGCGGAAAGCCCTCCACTATGATCCGCTCGACCAGTGCGAGGGCATCGCCGTCCAGCGCCTCATCGACCGTCAGGGACCCGCCCCCGCGCGCCTCCGAGGCGGCGGGCAGTCCGGCCGTCACCCCCTCGACGGGACCGGGCTCCCGGACCATCACCGGCATGATCGGCATCCTGGTGGCCCCGAAGCGGGAGAGGTCGAGCCCGCCGTACGGGTCCTCCAGGGTGAAGCGGAGAGTCGACCACTCACCCAGCAGGTTCGCCAACTCCTGCTCCACGAGTCCGGGTTCGGCATAGGGGCGGGTGACCAGGAAACGGTGCGCGTCGTCCGGGGTGCGGGCGCAGCGGACCGCCGTCAGTCCCGGCCGGACCTCGGACCGCCAGCCGTGTGCGCGGGCTTGGGTGAGCCAGAAGGTGGAGGCGTTGTCGTTGGCCTGTTCGAGCCGGCTGTCGGTGTTCACGGCAGGACGGTAACCCGGCGGGCCCGGCCCTGATTCCGCCGCCCGGGCACTGGCCGGATGAAGCCTGGGAGGCGCACGGCGTGCATCCGTGCGCCCTCTCGTGCACCGCCGATTTTCGGTCAATTTCACGCCAGTCCCTCCCCCTTGGACAAATCCGCAGCCCAGGCCCGCCTCCCGGGCGCCCGGAAGCCGGACGCCCCAGGAAGCGCCGCGCGACAACCAGCCACCGTTGCACCGGCCCTCTTCCCAGAAGGGTCGACGGGTGCCACGCTTCGTGATCGAATGCATCACGCCAAATTGCCATGTCGACATAGCGTCGGATGGTGAACTTGTCACAACGGCAATGGTCCACCCGATAGATTTCGATCTTGGCTAGCAGTGCCGCACCACCCACACCACACCACCGAGGGGGCTTGAGCGCCTTGAGCAGGGTGAGCAGGAGCGACGCGGGTCCTGACAGCGGCCAGGCGCTGGCCGGCACCGCAGGTCGCTCCGCGAGAAGCACCGGCACCTCCGCGATCGCCACCACCCGCACCTCCGGCGCCCCGAGCACTCCGGGCCCCTCCCCGCACACCTCGCACTCCGCGTACCCCGCGGTGCCGTCCGCCGCCTCCGGCCCGGCCTCGGCCGAGCACGGCGGCCCGGTTCCGTACGGGGCGCAGCCGCCCCAGGGCGGGCACCCGAACCCCGGCGGACAGCCCGTCAGCCGAGGCTTCGTCAATCCGTCCCAGGCCTACGGCAACCACGGCCCGGCCCACGGCACCGACCACCCCGGCCACTCCGGCCCCGGCTACTCCGCGACCGGCCACTCCGGCCCCGGCTACTCCGCGACCGGCCACTCCGGCCCCGGTTACCCGGCCGCCGGACACCCGGCCGTCGGACACCCCGGCCCCGGCTACCCCGCCACCGGCGCGGCCCCGGGCCTGAACGGCGCCGGCGGCGGCCCGCTCGGCGGCCTCGCCCTGGGCACCGCGCCCGGCCACAACCCGCTGGGGCACGGCGGCCACGGCGGTGGTCACGGCTCCAACGGCTCCTCGACGACCCCGGTGACGGTCTCGGCCCCGCGCAAGCTGTCCGGCCGACGCCGCCGGGAGACCGTCGCGGTGCTGATCTTCGGCGGCGCCCCGATCTTCGAGAGCTCCATCCCGCTCTCCGTCTTCGGCGTGGACCGCCAGGACGCCGGGGTCCCCCGCTACCGGCTGCTGGTCTGCGCCGGCGAGGAGGGCCCGCTGGCCACCACGGGCGGCCTGACCCTCTCCGCCCCGTACGGCCTGGAGGCCCTCGCCCGGGCCGGCACGATCGTCGTACCGGCCTGGCGCTCGATCTCCCAGCCCCCGCCGGTCGAGGCGATCACCGCCCTGCGCAAGGCCCACCACGAGGGCGCGCGGATCATCGGGCTCTGCACCGGCGCCTTCGTGCTCGCCGCCGCCGGTCTGCTCGACGGCCGCCCCGCGACCACGCACTGGATGTACGCACCGACGCTGGCCAAGCGCTACCCCCGGGTGCACGTCGACCCGCGCGAGCTCTTCGTGGACGACGGCGACGTGCTCACCTCGGCCGGCACCGCCGCCGGGATCGACCTGTGCCTGCACGTGGTGCGCACCGACCACGGCGCCGAGGCGGCCAACGCGCTGGCCCGCCGACTGGTGGTGCCGAGCCGCCGCAGCGGCGGCGGACAGGCCCAGTACATCGATCAGTCTTTACCTGAAGAGATCGGCAACGACCCGTTGGCCGAGGTCGTCACCTGGGCGCTGGAGAACCTCAACCAGCAGTTCGACGTCGAGGTGCTGGCGGCTCGCGCCTACATGAGCCGACGCACCTTCGACCGGCGGTTCCGCACGCTCACCGGCAGCGCGCCGTTGCAGTGGCTGATCACCCAGCGGGTGCTCCAGGCGCAGCGGCTGCTGGAGACCTCGGAGCTGTCGGTGGACGATGTCGCGCGCCGGTGCGGGTTCCGTTCGCCGGTCGCGCTGCGCGGGCACTTCCGCCGCCAGCTCGGGGTCTCCCCGGCCGCGTACCGGACCAGCTACCGGGCTCGTCGGCCCGGGCAGCAGTCGCCCACCCCGGCCGGGGTGCACGGCGGCGAGCTGCGGCTGCCCGGCGCGCTGCCGCACCCGGTGGCCGCCGCGGCGGCGGGCGGGGCGCTGTTCGGCGGAGCGGTGCACGGCGCGCAACCGGGCCACCCGTTCCCGTCGGGTGCCGGCGCGCAGGTCCCGGTGGGCCAGCCCGGTCCGCACGGGCAGCCGCTCGGTCACGGGCAGCCGGCGCCGCACGGGTCGGGCGGGGCGGGCGGTGCGTACGGTCCGGGGCAGGTCGGGACGCCTGCCGCCCAGGGCTTCCACGCCCGGCCGGGCCAGCCGTACCCGCACCAGCAGGCCGCGCAGCAGCCGCACCCCGGGCAGCAGGGTGCGGGGCGCGGTCCGGCGCGGGCGCCGCTGGTGCCGCCGCAGGCCGGTCCGGGAGCGGGGCGTCCGCAGCGGACCGCCGAGCACGCGGCGGCCGAGGACGGCCACCCCCAGCCGGGGGCTCGCGGCCAGGGCCAGGGCCAGGGGTACCGCAGCGCGGTCGAGCGGCCCGGGGACGAGCCGGGTGCGGCCGGGCGCGGGCACGGCGTGCCGGGCGGCCGGGTGCCGGCTCCCGCCGCCGGGCAGCCGGCGGCGGGGTCGGGTGAGCTGCGGGGCCGCCAGGCGCGGGCGCCGCAGGTCCGCACCCCGAGCGGCCGGGCCACCTCGGTGGACGGCGCCCGGGCGGCACGCGAGGCCCGGCCCGGGCGGGACGGCCACGCGGTCCGCTCCGGCCGGGAGGGCGAGCTGCCGGACGGCCACGGCGCGCACGACGGGGCGGAGGAGCACCAGGCCGAGGCCTGCGCTCCGGCACCCCGCACGGCTCCACCGGTCCCCGCGGCGCGTGATCGCGCCGTAGGGTGAGTTGCGTGAATGACCGTTTGGTATGGATCGACTGTGAAATGACCGGCCTCGACCTCGACCGGGACGCCCTGGTCGAGGTCGCGGTGCTGGTGACGGACTCCGAGCTGAACATCCTCGGCGAGGGTGTGGACGTCATCATCCGCCCGCCCGCGGAGGCGCTGGCGAACATGCCCGAGGTGGTGCGCGAGATGCACACCTCCTCCGGCCTGCTGGAGGAGCTGGAGCAGGGCGTGACCCTGGCCGAGGCCGAGGAGCGGGTCCTGGCGTACGTGCGCGAGCACGTGCCGGAGGCCGGCCGGACCCCGCTGTGCGGCAACTCGGTGGCCACCGACCGCGGCTTCCTGGCCCGGGACATGCCCGCCCTGGAGAAGCACCTGCACTACCGGATCGTGGACGTCTCCTCGATCAAGGAGCTGGCCCGCCGCTGGTACCCGAAGGCGTACTACAACAGCCCGCAGAAGGGCGGGAACCACCGGGCGCTCGCCGACATCCGCGAGAGCATCGACGAACTGCGGTACTACCGCGAGGCGGTGTTCGTCCCGCAGCCCGGCCCGGACGCCGACACCGCGCGCGCCATCGCCGTGAAGTACCAGGGCCCGGCCGACTGACCCGGTCGGCGGGGCCGCCGGGGCACCCGCCGCAGGGTCCACGGGGCGCCCGCCGCGGGGCCGGAGAGGGTGCCCGCGTTCGCCGGAGCGGAACCCTGGCGCGAGCACCCTCTCGGATCCTGTAGAGTTCTTCCTGTCGGAACGGGAACGCGAGAGCGGGAACGGGCCGGACAGATGGTGGGTGTAGCTCAGTTGGTAGAGCACCTGGTTGTGGTCCAGGTGGTCGCGGGTTCGAGTCCCGTCACTCACCCCAGAGCCTGAGGGGCCGATCTCTTCAAGAGATCGGCCCTTCAGGCGTTTTCGCGTCCCCTCAATCTGCGCGGTCTCAGTTGTGCACGGTGGTCCGGCTTTTCCGGTCGACCCCTGCCGCGAGAAGCTACCGGCTAGTAACATCGTCGCCATGACCACACCTTCGATCGGCCAGCTGCTCGACTCCACCGTGCCGATGGCGCACACCCTCAAGCTGGAGTACCTGGAGACCACCCCGGAGCGCGCCGTGCTCCGGCTGCCCGACCAGCCCGCGTACCACAACCACGTCGGCGGCCCGCACGCCGGCGCGATGTTCACGCTCGCCGAGTCCGCCAGCGGCTGCATCGTGCTCGCCGCCTTCGGGGGCCAGCTGTCCCGGGCCGTGCCGCTCGCCGTGAACGCCGAGATCGCCTACAAGAAGCTCGCCATGGGCGACGTCACCGCCACCGCCGTGCTCGGCCGCCCGGCCGCCGAGGTCGTCGCCGAGCTGGACGCCGGCGGCCGCCCCGAGTTCCCGGTCACCGTCGAGATCACCCGGGCCGACGGCGCCGTCACCGGTGTGATGACGGTCACCTGGACCCTGCGTCCCAACTCCTGACCGCCGCGCGGTCGGTGGCCCCGGGCCCATCGCTCCGGGGCCGCCCGCACGATGACTGTCCGTGACGGCGGGCGTGACCTCACCGCCCGCCCGGTCGTTCTCAACTCACGTGCGAGCCAATCACGCGACCAAGCCCCAGGAACCCGCCCCCCGCGGCGTCGACGGAGCACGGCGGGCGCTCGCCCGGTGGCTGCCCCACCCGCGCGCCGTCGCCGTCGGCGGCGCTCTGCTCGCACAGCTCTGGGGCGTCGGCGCGCCGGGCGCGTACGCGGCCACCGCCGATCCGCCCACGGGACGGACCGAGCCCGCCGTCCGCCGCACCCACGGCGTCACCACGCTCGACGGGCAGTCAGCCGTCCGGCCCGCCGAACCCGGGCACCCGGCGGACGGGGCGCCCGCCCACTCCCCCGCGCCGGTCGGGGAACTGACCGACGGCGGCCCCGACGGCGCCCTCCGCCAACGGATCCGGGCCGGCGGCCT
>NZ_JAFLNG010000516.1 GCF_017427025.1 Streptomyces sp. FH025 | reverse complement strand
CCCCGGCCTCCAGCGCCTCCCCGCGCACTTTCCCCCCTTGTTGTGCGGGCCCCCGTCGTCCACGCCGGACGGTACCGCTCGGAGGGCCGGTTCCGGTTGTGGCGGGAGGGGAGGGCTGGTGGAGAAGGAGGCTACCGACGCGCGCCGAGGCCGTCCCGATTGTCCTGGTTGTTCTGGTCCGCCGGGCCGGCGGCGGCCGGCAGGTGCGCCTGGTGGTCCGGCGGGTAGAACTGCCGCGCCCAGTGCCGCATCGCACCGATCGGGCCGTCGCCGGAGGTGAGGCGGGGCGGGGAGACGTACTTCTTGGTGGACCAGATCGGGAAGTCGGCCGAGGTGAACTCCAGGTTGCGCTTGAACATCAGGCCCGCCATCAGCCTGGTCACCGACCGGCTGACCACCCGGGCGAGCGCGGGCGGCAGCCCGGCGGGCTCCGCCAGGACGAAGCGGCTCGCCTGCCGCAGCTGCATCCGGCTGGGGGCGACCTGGGCGGGCATCACCAGCGAACAGATCTCCAGACCGAGCGAGGGCGTACGGACGTCGGTGTGCAGGACGGCGAGGCCGTGCCCGTCGACCTCCACCTCGACCTCGCGCATTCCGAGCAGCGGGAACGTCTCCCGGACCAGCATCGAGATGTGGAAGTTCACCCCGTCGAACTCCACCGGAGCCGCCAACTCGCCCTGCGGCCAGCCGTGCAGGGTGACGAAGTGGCCCAGGTCGAAGGAGTTCTCCATGACGTCCTGAGCGTAGCCGGGCATCTCCAGGGCGACGTGGCGCAGCGGTTGGCCGCCGAGCCGGTGCCAGGAGGGGATCTCCCAGTCCGGCTCCCGGCCGTCGTGGTGGCGCCAGAGGAAGACGACGTCGTTCACCTCGCGCACGGGCAGCGGGGACAGCGAGGCCTTGGGCGGCGGGGTGCCGTACCCGGTCCGGACGCACGTGCCGTCGGCGTCGAAGGCGAACCGGTGGAACTGGCAGACCAGTTCGTTGCCCTCGACCGAGGCCAGGCCGAGGTGGGCGCCCAGGTGCGGGCAGTACGGGCGGACGGCGCGGACACGGCCGTTGCGCATCCGGTACAACACGACGTCCTCGCCGGCGAGTTGGCGGGTCACCACGGTGCCGGGCCGCAGCTCGGCGGAGAAGGCGAGGGCGGTCCAGCCGTCGGGATAGGGCAGGGCGGGTGGCAGGGCGACATCGGTGGCGGTCGGACGGTCGCTGACGGGGTGGACGTGCTTGTGGCACACGCGCATGGCTCTCCTGTCGGTCTGTCCGGCGCCGCCCCTCAGGCGATTAGCGCCCGAACAGAATGGATTTCAGATGCTATCCACGGATCGTGACCGGTCGCACGGCCAACCTCCCGAAAACAGTAGAAGTCTGATGATCCGTCAGGCTTGTGTGCGTTGAGATCGAGAGGTCAAAGCTCGGCAAAGTCCGGTCCGCCCCCTGGATGTGCCATTGCACATGTCACATCATGATCCTCATGCGAAAAGCCATCGCCCTCCTCGCGGCCGCCGCGGCCGTCGCCACCCTCGGCGGCACCACCGCCTCCGCCGCCGGGCCGGACGCCACGGACCTCGCCGACACCGGCCAGGGAACGCTCGTCTGGAACTCCTGCAACGACCCCGCCACGCCCGCGCTCCAGTGCGCGATGCTCGACGTGCCGGTGGACTACGCCGACCCGCACGGACGCAAGATCAGGATCAAGCTCAACCGCCTCCCGGCCACCGCCCCCGAGAGCAAGCGGCAGGGACCGATCCTGCTCAACCCCGGCGGCCCCGGCGACTCCGGCCTGTGGATGCCCGCCTACATCTCCGGCAAGCTCCCCGCCGACGTCGCCTCGACCTACGACTGGATCGGCTTCGACCCGCGCGGCACCAACGGCAGCGACCCCCATGTGGTCTGCGACGCCCACTACTTCGACGCCGAACGCCCCGACTACCAGGTGAGCCAGGGGACTTCGAAGGCCTGGCTGAAGAAGGCGGCCGGCTACGCCGCCGACTGCGCGGCCGACTGGTCCTGGCTGCTGCCGCACATGACCACCGTCGACAACGCCCGCGATCTGGACAGCATCCGCCGGGCGCTCGGCGCACCGAAGATCAACTTCTACGGCGGCTCCTGGGGCACCTCCCTGGGCTCCACCTACGGCCAGCTGTTCCCCTCGCACGTGCGCCGCATGGTGCTGGACAGCATCGTCGGCCCCACCATCAGCTGGTACGACCACAACATCCTTCAGGACCGGGAGCACCAGCGCCGCTTCGACGCCTTCGCGGCCTGGACCGCCAAGGCCGACTCCGTCTACCACCTCGGCACCGACGCCGCCGCCGTCGAACGGGCCTACCGCCAGGTCGAGGACGCCCTGCGCAAGGACCCGGTGGACGCCGCCCCGGCGCCCGGCCGGATCGGCCCGGCCGAGTTCGAGGACACCTTCTACGGCGGCGGCTACAACTTCCTGCGCTGGCCAAGGATGGCCACCGTGCTCTCCGCCTACCTCACCCAGCACGACACCCGGCCGCTCGCCATCGCCTACAACCGCTACGCCGCCCCCGGCCCCGACGACGGCGCCTTCCCCGCCTACAACGCCGCGCAGTGCACCGAGAACGCCTGGCCGCGCGACTGGGAGTTCTGGAAGAAGGACCAGGCGAAGGTCGACGCGGCCGCACCCTTCTACACCTATAACAACATGTGGTACAACGCCGCCTGCATGTTCTGGCCCTACCAGGGCAACCCGGCGGGCCGGCTGAAGATCACCGGCAAGGGCCTGCCGCCCGTCCTGCTCTTCCAGGCCACCGAGGACGCCGCCACCCCGTACGAGGGCGGGCTCGCCATGCACGACGCGCTGCCCGGCTCCCGGCTGGTCGTCCAGAACGGCGGCAGCTTCCACGAGGTCCTCTTCCACGACAACGCCTGCCTGGACGACACCTTCACCGCCTACCTGCGCGACGGCAGCCTGCCCCAGGGCAAGGGCCGGATCGCCAAGACCTGCGCGCCCGAGGCCGACCCGGCGCCGGTGTACGTGACCCCGCCTCCGGCCACCGCGAAGGCGCTGACGCCCGCCACGTCGGGCCCGCTCGCGCCCACCGACCCGGAGGCCGTCCGCGGCGTCCTCCGTTAGGGGTCATCCGAGGGGGTGACGGCACTCAGCGGCGTGGCCAGGGACTCCAGGCTGCGCCGCTCCGCCGGTACCCCGATGACGGCCTCGACCAGGCCCGAGGCCGTCATCAGCGCGGCTCCGACGCAGAAGGCGAGCGTGGTGTCGGAGACCTTGCCGCTGCTCACCAGGCCGTTGAAGAGCAGCGGGCCGCTGATGCCGCCGACCGCCGTGCCGATGGCGTAGAAGAAGGCGATGGACAGCGCCCTGGTCTCCAGCGGGAAGATCTCGCTCACCGTCAGGTAGGCCGCACTGGCCCCGGCCGAGGCCAGGAACAGCACGGCCGTCCAGCAGGCCGTCATGGTCGCAGCGGAGAGCGAGCCGTGCTGGAAGAGCGCGGCGGTGGCGAACAGCAGCAGACCGGAGCCGATGTACGTCCCGGCGATCATCGGCTTGCGGCCGACCACGTCGAAGAGGTGGCCGAGCAGCAGCGGGCCGAGGAAGTTGCCGACCGCGATCACCGCGAAGTAGTAGCCGGTGCGGCCGTTCGGCACGCCGAAGTACGTGGTCAGGATGGTGGCGTAGCCGAAGGTCACCGCGTTGTACAGGAAGGCCTGGCCAATGAAGAGCGCGAGGCCGAGCACGGTGCGGCGCGGGTAGCGGGCGACCACGGTGCGGGCGATGGTGGCGAAGCCGAGCGGGCCGCGTTCGCGGATCAGGATCGGCTCCCCGGTGACCGGCGGCAGTGGCCGCCCGGTCCTCCGTTCGACGGACCGCTCGGCCCGGGCCACCACCTCCTCCGCCTCCCGCGCCCGCCCGTGGGTGATCAGCCAGCGCGGGCTCTCCGGGACGTGCCGGCGCACCAGCAGGATCACCAGGCCCAGCACGACGCCGATGCCGAAGGCGAGCCGCCAGCCCACGTCCGTGGCGAACAGCGAGGTGTTCAGCAGCGCGATCGAGGCGAAGGCGCCGATCGCGGCGCCGATCCAGAAACTGCCGTTGATGATCAGGTCGATCCGCCCGCGCACCCGGGCCGGGATCAGCTCGTCGATCGCCGAGTTGATCGCCGCGTACTCGCCCCCGATGCCGAAGCCGGTGACGAAGCGGCAGAGGAAGAAGAACCAGGCGGTCCAGGACACGGCGGTGACGGCGGTCGCGGCCAGGTAGAGGGCCAGGGTGACCATGAAGAGCCTCTTGCGGCCCAGCCGGTCGGTCAGCCAGCCGAAGAACAGCGCGCCGGTGCACGCGCCCGCGACGTACAGGGCGGCCGCGACGGTGGTCACCTGGCTGGTCGTGATGGTGATGCCGCTGCCGTTCTGGGCGAGCCGGCCCGCCATGTTGCCGACGACCGTCACCTCCAGGCCGTCCAGGATCCAGACGGTGCCCAGCCCGATCACGATCCGCCAGTGCCAGCGGGACCAGGGCAGCCGGTCCAGCCGGGCGGGCACCTCGGTGGCGACCACGCCGGGGCCGAGGTGCGGCCGCCGGGCGGATGACTTCGCCGGATCGGCCATGACGGGCCTCCTTCGCCTGCCGGGCGCGTTACGGCTGCGCTCGTCACGTTCGGTGAACGGTGGTGACTCCTCCGCCATGATGCCCCGGGGGCGGCCGGGACGCCGCTCGGCCTCAGCCTTGGCTGAGGCCGAGCGCGACGAGGGAGCCGATCACGGGGAAGACGGCGAGGAAGGCGGCGAGGACCGTCCGGACCGGCGCGGCCCGCCTCCAGCCGGCGAGCAGGAGCAGTGCGCCGGCGGGGAAGAAGGCGACGAACACCGGCAGGGCGATCCCGTAGAAGGCGACGGAGAGCAGGGCCTCGATGGCGACCTGGATGGCCCCGATCGTCAGGCAGGCGTAGCGGAACACGGCGTCGTCGAAGATGGACAGCGGCAGCGAGGTCAGGGTGACGAGTATCAGCCAGAAGACGACGATCTGACTGTTCGAGGTCGAGTTCCCGAACACCACGGGCAGCCAGGGCATCAGCCAGCAGACCACGGCCAGAACGACGATCGGCCAGGGCCGGTCGGCTCGGTGCGAGAACGTGTGCCTGATCATTCGGCGCCCCCCGGGTGACTTTGAACGAGTTCAAATTGAACTGGTTCAAAACTACGCGTCGCGGCCGGTCGGGAGCAAGTCCGTGACCCGCACACGTCGGAGGCCGCCACCGATGCTCGGTGGCGGCCTCCTGCGGGAGCTCGACGGTGCGCCGGGCCCGTCAGTCGCACCGGCCGCTGCCGCTGAAGCACGGCACGTACTCGGCGGGCGGCGACGGCGGCGGCGTCGGGTGGGCGCGATCCCAGTCGTGCCGCAGCAGCACCGCGAAGCCCAACAGGGCCAGCAGCGCCAGCACTTGCAGCGCCGCCGTCCAGCGGGCCCGCAGGACGGCGGCGATCCCGGCCAGGCCGAGCGACACCAGTGCCATGTGCCAGGTGAAGGTCAATTCCGCGCGCGCCGTCCGGTCGGCGGCGCCCTCGGCGCCCTGCGCGGCCCACAGGTCCATGCCGAACCCGAACATCCGCAGCACGTAGACCGCCGCCACGGCGACGACCAGCAGCACGCCGACGGCGA
>NZ_JAFLNG010000515.1 GCF_017427025.1 Streptomyces sp. FH025 | reverse complement strand
GCAGCAGGTCGCGGCCGAAGGCGCGCTCGCGGACGTCGCCGATCAGCATCGGGACCTGCGGGTCGAGGTCGAGCGCGGCCCGGATCTCGTCGGGGGTGCGGGTGTTGTGGTTGTGGAAGCAGTTGATCGCGACCACGAACGGGATGCCCCGGCTCTCGAAGAAGTCGATCGAGGCGAAGCTGGTGTCCAGCCGCCGGGTGTCGGCGATGACGATCCCGCCGAGGGCGCCGTTGACGAGGTCGTTCCACATGAACCAGAACCGCTCCTGCCCGGGCGTGCCGAACAGGTACACCACCAGCTCGGAGCTGACGGTGATCCGGCCGAAGTCCAGGGCGACGGTGGTGGTGTCCTTCTGGTCGACGCCGTCCAGGTCGTCGACGCCGACGCTGGCCGTGGTCAGGTACTCCTCGGTGCGCAGCGGGGTGACCTCGCTGACCGAGCCGACCAGGGTGGTCTTGCCGACGCCGAAGCCGCCCGCGATCAGGATCTTGACGGCGGCCGGGGCCGCGGCGGGGCCATCGACGGCGGAGTGGGCGGAGTGAGGTGTTGCCATGTTCAGAGTCTCCGGAGTCCTTCGCGTACGGCCGTGAGCAGGCCGAGGTCCACGCCCCCGGCGGCGCGGGCCACCGAGAGCGGCGCCCGGGCCTTCAGCAGGCCCTGGGCGACGAGGTCGCCCAGCAGGATCTTGGTGACCGAGACCGGGAGGTCCAGGCCGGCCGCCACCTCGGCGACCGCCGCCGGGCGGCGGCAGTGGTCGAGGATCAGCCGGTGCTCGGGCTGGAGGCCGCGGGCACCGGCACGGCTGCCCCGCGCCAGGGCCGCGTCGGCCTCCTCCTCGACCGTGGTGATCACCGTGATGAGGGTGAGGTCGTCGCGCTCGGGCGCGGTGCGGCCGCGGGTGATGGTGTACGGGCGCACCATGACGCCCGTCTCGTCCTCCGCGTCCTGCTCCTCCAGCTCGCTCCAGTGCGGCACCCGGCCGCGCGCCGGGCCGCCCCCCTGCTCGCTGTACGGGCCCACGGGCCG
This sequence comes from Streptomyces sp. FH025, assembly GCF_017427025.1. Lineage (GTDB taxonomy): Bacteria > Actinomycetota > Actinomycetes > Streptomycetales > Streptomycetaceae > Kitasatospora. The sequence continues at coordinate 4,625 of NZ_JAFLNG010000515.1, read as the reverse complement.
TCAGCCCCGGTTCCGGGCGGCGAAGGCGTCGAAGGACGCGGGGGCGCCGCCGTCGCCGCCGCGCGCCGGGGTGGTGAGCTTCTGGCCGACCTGCTGCACCAGGGTGTGCATGGCCACGGACATCACCTCGGCGTCCACCTCCTGGGAGGCGACCACGGCCAGGTGGGTGCCCTGGGCGGCGGCGATGATGAACAGCCAGCACTCGGCGAGCTCGACGATCACCTGGTGCACCGGGCCGCCCTCGAAGAGCTGGCCGACGCCCCGGGCGAGGGACTGCTGACTGGTGGCGATGGCCGCCAGGCGCTCGGCGTCGGCCCGCTCGATGGTGCGGGAGTGGCTGACCACGAGGCCGTCGTCGGAGAGCAGGACGGCGTTGCGGGTCCCGGTCACCGAGTCGACGAGCCCGTCCAGCAGCCAGTCCAGGTCCTGGTGGGTGGCGGTCGTACGGTTCATTTGATCCTCTGAGTTTCGCGTGGGGGACGGCCGGACCTTGTTGGAGCGGGGAGGCGTTCGGAGGGCTGCCATCTCGCAGTTGGAAGGTCACTCTTCGTGATAGGTTCGTTACGCCGTTGTGGGGTGACAGCCAAGCGCTGCATCGGTCTACCGCCGGGCTGGCGGGAAGTCAGGTCTGTGGAGCTGATGTAAGACCGATGGGCGGTACACCGTCCCTACGCTGGTAGCCCCAGGTCGGCAAATGGCTGTGAAGCAGAAAGCCTCGATCCGTGAGGGTTGGGATCCTCCGGCTTCGGTCGGAGGAGATGTCAACAGTGGTCATCCGTTCCAGTGGTTCGGGGGCCAGCCGCCGGAAGGCCCCCGGGCAGCGGGTGCTCGCCGCTGTCCTGGGCCCGGGCGGCGCGGGACTGGCGCTGGAAGGCGCCGATGGTCGCGCCGGAGCGCCGCACCGGGCGCTCGGACGGGAGCGGCCGGTGGAACGGGCCGCCGCCGTCGGTGCCCGCCGGCTCGGTGGCCGGCTCGACCCACTGCTGCCGGGCCGGCGGCGGCACCCGCAGCTCGGCGGCCAGGCTGGCCTGGCGCACCCGCTGCGGCAGCGGCGGCTGCCCGCCCTCGACCGCGCTCACCGGCACGGCGGAGGGGTACTCGCGGGGCTGGCGCCGCTCGGCCAGCCGGTAGTGGTCGGCCGGGCGGTACTGCTCGTCGGCGTACGGGGCCTCGGCCTCGGTGACCCGGGCGTAGGCGATGTCCGGATAGGCCGGGGCGTCGTGCGGGGGCTGGACGTCGTGCGCGGGCACGGTGTCCTGGGCCAGGGGCCGGTGGTCGGCGGGGGAGCTGTGCTGGATCGGCTGCTCGTACGGCTGCCCGTGGTACGAGGGGGCCGGCTGCTGCGGGAACACCGGCTGCTGCTCCGGGAAGGCGGCCGCTTCGGCGGCGAAGGCCTCGGCGGCGGCGAAGGCCTCGGCGGGGGCCGTCGGAACGCCGAGCACGTACGACTCGCCGGGCGCGAAGGAGTCCACCGGCGCGACCGGCGGCGCCGGTGCCGGCGCGGGCTGCGGCGCCTCGTCGGCGGCGGTGAGCATCGCCCGGCGCGTGCGGCGGGCCAGCGGGATCGGCTCGACCGGTGTGGCGTCCGGCAGTCCGGCGTCGCCGTCGATGACCAGCTCGTCCGGGACGAGCACGACCACCCGGGTGCCGCCGAACGCGGACGGGCGGAACTCGATCTTCAGCCCGGTCAGCGAGGCCAGCCGGGCGACGACGTGGAAGCCGAGCCGGATGTCGTCGGCGCGGGCCAGCACGTCGGTGCGCGGCGGGCGGTCCATCAGCGCGTTGGCCGCCTCGTACTGCTCCGGGTCCATGCCCAGGCCGCGGTCCTCGATCTCGACCGCGAGCCCGCGCCCGACCATGGCGGCGCGCACCTCGACCGGCGTGGGCGGCTTGGAGAAGGTGGTGGCGTTCTCCATCAGCTCGGCGAGCACGTGCGCGACCGGGCCGACGGCCCGCTCGGAGAGCCACGGGTGGCCCTCGACGTCGATCATGATCCGGCGGTAGTCCTGCACCTCGCCCTGCGCGGCGCGCAGCACGTCCAGCAGCGGGACGGGCTTGCGCCAGCGCCGCTGCGGCTGGCCGCCGGCCATGATGACGAGGTTCTCCTCGTAGCGGCGCAGACGGGCGGTCAGGTGGTCGAGGTCGAACAGGCCCTCCAGGACCTCCGGGTCGTCGTGCCGGCGCTCCAGCTCGTCCAGCTTGCGCAGCTGGCGGCCGATCAGCAGCTGGGTGCGGCGGGCGATGCGTTGGAGCAGGCGCTCGAAGCCGCGGTGCTGCTCGGCCTGCCGGACGGCGGCCTCCAGGGCGGCGGAGCGGGCCAGGTTGAGCGCCTGGCCGAGGCGGGCGAGTTCGTCGGTGCCGTTGCCGTGGGCGCCGGTCGTGACGGCGCGGGTCTCGGCCTCGACGTCGACCTGCTCGCCGTGGCCGAGCCGGTCGACGACCTCGGGCAGGGTGCGCTCCATGTCCTCGGCCTGGGTCTGGAGTTCCTTGATCCGGCGGCGCAGCGAGCGGCTGATCCGCCAGGAGGCGATGATCACCGCGACGACGGTGATCAGGCCGATGACGGTGGTCAGGACGACGCGGGTGAGCATGCCGATCAGGGCGCCCTTGGCGACCTCGATGATGCCGTTGGTGCGGGCCTCCATCGCCTTCACCAGCGGCGGGTTGATGCCGTCGATGCCCTGGCGCCACTGGTCCTGCGCGGCCGGCAGCTTGACGGTGCCGTTGGCGTCGGGGGCGGCGGGCTTGAGCAGGGCCTGCTCGACGGCGGTCTTGGCCTGCCAGGACGGGCTGTTGACCAGGTCGTGCCAGGCGGGCGACTCGGAGTCCGGGATGTACGGCAGGACCTGGACGTTGAGCAGGTGGTCCTGGGCGCCGATCAGCTGCTGGACCTGCTGGTAGTCGGCGGCGGACAGCCGGCCGCTCGGCCAGCCGCGGGCCAGGATCGCGTCCTCGCGGGCGAGCATCTCCTTGGTCCAGAAGGAGTTGACCAGGGTCTTGGACAGCCAGGTGACCTCACCGGTGTCGACCCGGCTGAGCGCGGTGAACAGCCGCAGGTCGACGCTGATCAGGTCGGTGTAGTAGGTGAAGACGGCCTGCTGGTCGACGGTGCCGCGGTCGACGGCGGCGCGCTGTTCGGCCAGCTTGCCCATGGCCTGGCGGGCCTCGACGACGGCGGTGCGGATCTCCGAGGGGGCGTTGTCGGCGGTGGCCCCGGAGAGGGTCTGGAACTGCCGTACCGCGTCGTCGGTCAACTGCCGCTGGTGGCGCAGCTGGTCGGTGTTGGAACCGGGCCGGGCGAGCGCCTCGGCGCTGAGCCGGCGCTCCTCCTGGAGGTTGTAGTAGACGATGTTGGACGGCTGGCCGGCCTTCTGCGCGATGGTGGCCTGATCGGCCAGTCGCTGGAAGTCGGCGATGGTCTCACCGCTGGTCACGGCCCAGAGGGCGGCCAGGGCCAGGCTGGGGACGACGGCCAGGACGAGCAGCGCCGTCCGCAGGGACAGGCGTGGACGCCTGCGGGGGGCCTTCGGCGTCGGGGGCCGCCGATTCGCACGCGCGCGCAGAGCAGACTCCTTGGGGCTGGCGGCCGGCCGGTGAGGGGCGGGCCGTCCGGGGCACGGGCTAGTGGACGAGGCGATATTAGTCATACCGTGAACGTGTGTTCGCTGCCTGGTCGGTGCTTGCGCACGAACTGGACACAATGTCACCCGCGCGTTGACTGTTCGTCCTCGAAGCAGCCGGTTCTCGCAGTGCCTGACACAGTGTCAATGGTACTCAAGTCCGCTGGATGGCCGCCGTGTGAAAACTGTGTGACGCCCCCTCCGGGAAGCTCAGGGGCTCAGCAGGCGGGACCGGGTGGCCTCCAGCTCCGCCGCCAGCACCCGCCCGGCCGCCTCCGGATCGCCGTCGTGCAGCGCCCGGACGAGCTCCGCGTGCGACGCGTAGCCCTGGTGCGGATCGCCCTCGCGCAGGCCGAACAGGCCCACCAGTGCCACCAGATGCTCCCTCAGAACCGGGGCGAACTGGGCGAACAGGTCATCCAGGACGGGGTTGTGGGCGGCGGCCACGATCGCCGTGTGCAGCGCGATGTCGGCGTCCACGAAGGCCGCGTCGTCCGCCTCGCCCGCCGCGTGCCGGGCGGCCAGTGCGGCGTCCACGGCGGCGAGGTCCGCCTCGGTGCGGCGCCCGGCCGCCAGTCGGGCCGCCTGCACCTCGACCATCGTCCGCACCTCGTAGACGTGCGCCAGCTCCGCCCGGCGCAGCCGGGTCGCCCAGTCCCCGCCGGACGGACGGTCGGAGGTCACGAACACCCCCGAGCCCTGGCGGCTGTGCACCATCCCGGCCGCGGCGAGGGTGCGCAGCGCCTCCCGGACGGTCGAGCGGCCGACGCCCAGCTCCTTGGCGAGGGCCACCTCGCCCGGCAGCCGGCCGCCGACCGGCCATTCGCCGGCCCGGATCCGCTCCTCGATCAGCGCGGCGGCCTGTTCGGCGAGGGGGGAGGGGCGGAGCGCGGGCATCGTCGTCACCTGTCGGGTTGTCTGAGGACTTGAGTCATGGTTACCCTACCCCGCATGCAGCCGTGCCGTCCCCTGCCGGAAGTCCTCCGTGGGGGCCTCCTTCTTGGC
>NZ_JAFLNG010000514.1 GCF_017427025.1 Streptomyces sp. FH025 | reverse complement strand
GCCGAGACCTTCCTGCGCGGCGCCACCCTCGGCGCCGGCACCGTCGCCCCGATCGTGCAGGCCATCCGGGCCCTGCTGGCCACCGACAGCCCGTCCCGGGCCCTGTCCTGGTGCCAGGTGTTCGCGGAGGAGGCGGTCCGGCGCGGCGCACCCGGCTGGCAGACCGCCTTCACCGCCCTGCACGCCGAGGCGCTGCTCAGGCAGGGCGACCTGACCGGCGCGCAGCAGATGGCCGAGACCGCCCTGGACCTGCTGCCGGAGCGCGGCGGCAGCGCCTTCGCCGGGGGTGTGGCGGCCACGCTGATCCGCGCCGCCACCGCGGCGGGCCGGCACGACACCGCCGCCCGCGAACTCAGCCGCCCGCTGCCCGAGGGCCTGGCCGGCAGCATCCACGGCCTCGCCTACCTGCGGGCCCGCGGTCGCTACCACCTCGCCACCCACCGCTACCACGCGGCGCTCGGCGACTACCTCGACATCGGCCGCAGCCTCAGGCGCTGGGGCCTGGACCGGCCGCTGCTGCTGCCGTGGCGGATCGGCGCGGCCGAGGCACTGATCCGGCTCGGCGAGATCCCGCAGGCCAGCCGCTTCATCGCCCACCAGCTCGTCCACCGGGACACCGCCCACCCGTGGGTCTCCGGCCTCACCCTGCGGGTGCGCGCCGCCATGTGCGAACCCCGGGAGCGGCACGCACTGCTCGCCCGCGCGGTGGACGAGCTGCACGACTCCGAGGACCGCTACGAACTGGCCCGGACACTGGCCGACTTCGCCGGGTCGCTGCGGGACCTCGGCGACGGCAACCGCGCCGACCTGGTCGACCGGCTGGTCTGGAAGCTCGCCAAGGAATGCGGCGCGCAGGCGCTGTGCGAGCAGATCGCCCCCGGCCCCGGCGAACCCCGCGGACCCGGTGGCCCCTCCGAGGGCACCCGGTCCGAGAGCGTCGACATCGCCGAACTCCAGGCCAGGCTCAGTGACTCGGAGAAGCGGGTGGCGATGCTCGCGGTGGACGGCCACACCAACCGCGAGATCGGGATGAAGCTCTGCATCACCGTCAGCACCGTCGAGCAGCACCTCACCCGGGTCTACCGCAAACTCGGCATCACCTGCCGTCAGGACCTGCCCGCCGAACTCCACCTGCTCGGCTCGGGCGGCCGGGCGTGACGGTTCGGCGATCCGGACGACGGGAGTCCGGCGACGCGCGGAACACACCGTGCCGGGGATGACCGGAACCAGTCGCACCCGGTGTGCCGACCGGGGGAGTCCCCGGGCCCGCGCCCGCGGCCGTCGCCGAACCGGTCGTCCGCCGGCGGAGCTCGGTGCGGTGCCGCGCCTACCCATGGAGATGCCATGACGCCGCAGCCCATGTCGCCGGAAACGGTCCTGCCCGAGGTGCTGCGCGCCGGCATGGCGGCCCTGGTCGAGGAGCGGATGCGTGGCGTGCTGCACGCCGAGCAGGCCCGGTGCCAGGCCACCGACCCCGGGGCCGTGGGCATGATGGAGGGCCTGGCGGACCTGGTCACCGCCGGCGGCGAGCGGATCCGGCCCACCGTGCTGCTCACGGGCTATCTCGCGGCGGGCGGCGACCCGGCGGCCGAGCCCGTCCTGGACGCGGCGGTGGCCCTCGAACTCCTCGACACCTGCTACCTGATCCGCCGTGACGCCCGGGAGAACTCCCTGCTGCGGCACGGCGCCCCCACCCTGCACGTCCGACACAGTGCCGAGCACGAGCGCAACGGCTGGGGCGGCGACGCCCGGTGCTTCGGCGTCGGGATGGCCTCCCTGTCCGGCGACCTGGCGACGGCGCTCGCCGACCGGCTCGCCGCGAACCTGCCGGACGCCGCCCGGCAGGTCTGGTACGACCTGCGGATCGGCCGGCTGGGCGGCAGCTACGTGGACTCCACGCTGTCCAGCAGTTACCTGGAGGACCCGTGGCCGGCCGACTGCCTCACCGGCTGCGCCCGAGGCTGCGGCAGCGGCTGGTACGCGCTCCTGCACCCGCTGCTGATGGGCGCGGCCCTGGCGGGCCGCGGCGACCTGGCGGTGGTCTACCAGGACTACGCGCGCCCGGTGCACGCCGCCTGGCGGGTGCGCGGCTTCCTCAGCGGCGGCGGGGACCACGACTGGTACGGCGACCTGCTGCGGGGGGCGCTGTTCGACGCCGAGGACCGCGATCGTGCCGAGCGCACCATCGTCCACCTGCTCGACCGCAGCCGCCGGGCCCTCGCCGCCGCGCCGTTCTCCACGGTCTGGAACGCCGAACTCATCGGCCTGGCCGCGCGACTGACGTCCCCGCCGTAGCCGATCGGGCCGCCTGGCGGCCCGCGCTTCACGGGGGCGACACCCCCACGACGCGGCCACGCGTCACCGCGGTGCGGAGGGCTCGGGTGAAGGCGGGCGCGGAGGGCGGCGTTCGCGCGTTCCGGGTGGGCGAGGCGGTCCTGGAGGGGGCGATGGCGGCGCGCAGCGACTCCGACAGCCGCGGTCCTCCGGACGAAGTCCTGGCGGACCGGCGCTCGAGCCCGATCGTCCGAGATCCCCGGCGGAGTCCAGCTCGACGTTCACGCCGGCACGTGCTCGGCGATCCGCACGCGGGAGTCGATGACCAGCTTCCGGAACACGCTGCGCAGGTGGAAGTTGACGGTGTGGATCGAGCAGAGCAGTCGGGAGGCGATCTGGCGGTTCGTCAGGCCCGCGGCCGCAAGGCGGGCGACCTGCTGCTCGCGCTCGCTCAGTGCGGTCCATCCCGTCTCGGGCGGGACGGGCTGCGCCCCGCCGCCGTCCGGTGCGGTCGGCGTCCGCAGGATGACGGGGCGAGGGGCGGCGGACGCGGTGGCGGCGGCGACGAGGCGCCGGTGGTCGCGGTGACGGCCGGGTTCGCCGCGCGAGGCGGGAGCGAGTGCGGCGGCCGCCTCGAGGGAGGTGGCGAGGTCAGCGGCCGCGCGGGCCTTCGCCCAGGCGTCGCGGTGTGCCGTGGCGACCCGGGCGAGCGCGACGCTGTCGCACCGGACGATACCGCGTACGTGTTCGGCCGTCAGGGCCGCCCTGGCGGGCTGCAGGGCGCACACCTCCTCGGTGACGGTGGCGAGTTGCTCGGCCAGCGCGCGCTTCCCGGCGCTGACGGCGGTCTGTGCGGCCCAGGCGGCCGATCCCGCCACGGTGGCGAAGAGCTCGCGCAGGGGCGCGCGGGGATCGCGCAGCAGGTGGTTGAGGTGGTTGACGACGCGTTTGCGTCCGGCTTCCTTTTCCTCCAGCAGGAGGCGGGCCCACAGCAGTTCGGGCGCGGCGGTGGCGTTGCGCAGGGCGGGGTCGCGCTCGGAGAGGAGGCGCCGGGACTCCTCCAACAGGGCTCGCGCGGTGGGCACGTCACCGGTGTACAGCGCGGCGATGCTCAACTGCGCGAGCAGTGGCGGCGCGTGGAGGCGCTCCGCGCGATCCGGGGTCGCGGTCGCCGCCACGGAGTGGCAGCGGGCGTCGAGGGTGGCCCACTGCCCCCGCCGGATGAGGATCTTCGCCTGGATGTGGGCCAGTCCCGCTTCGAGTCCGGGATAGGGAGTCGGGTCCAACTGCTCGCGGACGCGCCGGCACAGCGCGTCCGCCTGCTCGTCCTCGCCGGCGTCCGCCAGCCGGGCCGCCGCCTTGAGGAGCAGGTGGGCGCTCCAGAAGGGGGACGGCACCCGGCCCGCATGGGTGGCGACCAGGCGGGACCAGTACAGCGCCCCTTCCACGTCACCGCTCTGGGCCCGCTCGTCGGCCAGCACCGATCCCGCGGCGATCGCCGCGGGATCGGCGCTCTCGAACCGGTCGGCGGCCTCGATCCGGTGCCGCGCCGCGGTCCTCGCGCCCTGCGGGTCCAACTGCGCCGAGCTCAGCATCCGTGCCACGGCCGCGCTCTCGGCCACCGGCCAGGGCACGTCGGCGCCGCTGACCGCGGCCACGACGGCGAGGCTGTCCCGTGGCCGTCCGGCTATGAAGTACAGCTCGGCCAGCAGGCAGCGCAGCCAGGACGCGGAGGACTGCGCGGGGGCGAGCCGCAGCAGTGCCTCGGTGAGCTGGATGACATGGGTGACCGAGGTCCGGCAGGCGATTCGTCTGAGGGTGTGCACGGGGGCGTCGGCGAGGCCCTGAACCAGTTCGATCACGTGCTCCACGGCGGACGCGGTGTCGTCCTCCGTTGCCGAAAGCCCCATGCTGTCCCCCCGGTCGCCGCAACACCCTTGTCTCTGCGTCGACTTGGCTCGTGCTGCGGATCTTCACGAGCCTAATCGATGACCGGGCCTTGTCAACGATTTTACGATTCAACGGGGGACCGGAGGTCCTGACGTGTGCCGGGGTCCACCTCACGCAGGCTGTGCCAGGTGGACGCGGCGCGCCGCCCGGATGCCGGACTCCACCGCTCCCTCGACCCAGGCCGGCCACTGGGAGCAGTGCTCGCCGGCGAAGTGGATCCGTCCTTCCGGGCGCCCGATGTCGTCCCCCAGCGAGGTCTGCTGCTCGGGTTCGAACAGGGCGTAGGCGCCCATCGCGTAGGGGTCCTCGTACCAGGAGTGGCTGATGCCCGCCTCGAACTCGGCCGTGATCTCGGGGTGTATCCGGCTGACGTCCCGCAGGGCGCGCTCGACCCGCTGCTCCGGGCTCATCGCGGACCACTGCAGGGCGTCCTGCCCCCAGGTGTAACTGGCCAGCAGCACGGCACGGGAGTCCTTGGACTCGGTGTGGGCGGGGTAGACGATCCGCCGTACCGGCAGGTCGGTGACCGTGGTGCCGCCGCGGATGCCGTCCCGCTCCTCCCAGAACGGCCGTCGCACCTGGAAGAAGATCTTGGTTGCGGCGTCGTAGTGCAACTGCCGGATCGCCTTCCGCTTGCCGTGCGTGAAGGCGGGATCGACTTCCAGGTGGCGCAGGACGGAGAAGGGCAGGGTGCAGATGGCGTAGTCCCCGTCGAAGGAGACGCGCTCGCCGCCGACCCGGGCGCGGACCGTCACCGACGTGCCGTCCTGCTCCAGCGCCACGACCTCGACGCCGAACCGGAGGTGCGGCGCGAGCCGCTGGTAGAAGGCCATCGGCAACCGGTCCATCCCGCCGACGACTTCCTGCACGTCCTCGTACGCCTCCCCGATCACCTCCCGGAACTCCTGCAGGATCGCGGTGTTGAGCGTCGACTCGGTGAACGACATCACCCCGTAGCGCTCGATCGCCCCCTCGGACCAGCCGCGTGCCCGCAGGAAGCCGCGGATCGAGTAGGCGTCGTACTTGGCTGCCAGCACCTTCAGCGCGTCCTTGCCCTCGCGCTGGTAGAGCTCCCGGACCTCCTCGGTCGCCTCCTGCCACATCTCCCCCCGGGTGCGGTTCGCCTCGTACGGGGTGACGGGGAAGCGCAGCAGGCCCGGGTCCTGCTCGGCCTGTGCCAGGGTCAGACGGCGTCCGCCGATGTGGGCGAGGGCCTTGGGATTGCGCGCGGTGCCGGGGCGCACCTCGAGGCCGAACTGCCGGCAGTAGTCGAGGGTCAGGGAGTGGACGCGGGGGATGCGCATGGCGCCGAACTCCGCGTGCAGGCCCGGGGCGAAGTCGCGGACGGTGTGGATGCGTCCGCCTACGCGGGAACGGGCTTCGAGGAGCAGCGGCCGGTGCCCCTGGCGCAGCAACTCGTACGCGGCCACGAGTCCGGCCATGCCCGCGCCGATCACCAGGAC
>NZ_JAFLNG010000513.1 GCF_017427025.1 Streptomyces sp. FH025 | reverse complement strand
GCCATGGGCTCACCTGGCCGGGCGCTCGCCCGTGGCATCTCGGGGTCAGGTCGGCGGCTGCTGAGCCCCGCAGCCGTCGGCCTGACGCCGGTGTGCTTCTCGCTCCTTCCTTCTCAGCCCGGCGGCAGTGGCTGCCACAGGCAGCCGCAGTCCGGGTGCCCTCGTAGGCGTAGGCGTCGGGACATTCCGTCGCCCGCCGAGATCTCGCACCAGCCGTCGACGCTCGGCGGCCGACCGCCGTCCAGGTGGAGCTGAACGTGCAGCGCCGCCAGTCCGGCGACCGCTGTCGCCAGGGCCGTGTCGCAGGCCGGTGTGCGGGCGCGGCCGGGGCCGTTGTTCGCCAGCTGGGCCAGGACCCGCGGCCACGCGGCGTCCTCGTCCTCCCTCCGTAGCACCAGGCAGTGCCCGCAGGCCGACATGCCCGGGATGACCAGCGGCCCGATGATGCCGAACTCCTCGACCACGCCCACGTACAGGTGGGGCACCCCGGCCCGCAGCAGGAGCCGGGCCTCGTACGTCCCGCCCGCGAAGGCGGCGCTGCCGTCCCGTGGCGCGAGGACCACGAAGTCGGGCGGCGGGTCGCCTGGCTTGCGCCGTGGTACGGGGACCGGCTTGCGGCCGGCGGCCCGCTGCACCGTCTCCCGCGCGGACGTCGAGCGCAGCCGCCCGATGTCCGCTGGTGGCAGCCCCGCCGGGGAGCAGTCGCCGGGCTGGACCCGCCCGCCGTCGGCGACCGTGACCGTGCCCGTTCCGCCTGCGGCGAGCACCGCCGCCACGGCGGCGCCGACCCGGCCCGCGCCGCGCACCTCGATCCGGGATTCGGCCCGACGGGCCAGGACCGCGGGTGCGGCGCCCGGGCCGGAGTGGACCAGGGACAGTGAGGCGAGGTCGGGCCCGAGCAGGCCCCGGTGCGGTTGGGGGAACCGGGTCAGGGCCCGGTCGGTGGCCTCCGCGTCGTCCAGCAGCCCGGTCTCCTCCAGGTCGGTCAGCAGCGTGTCGGTCGGCTCGCGGCCGAGCCCGATCCGCTCGCCGGCCTCCAGGAGCTCGGGCCGGTCGCGCGTTCCGTCGACCAGCCCGAGGAACTCGCAGAGCGTCTTGTCGGCGTTTCCGAGCACCCCCGCGTACCGGGTGACGGTGCCGAACTGCAGGGTGTCGGAGTCCCGCCAGCTGCGGGACAGAGCGGGCTTCAGTACGAGGCGCACGACGATCTCCCTTCCGATCGTTTCCGGACGGCTGACCGCAGCATGCCCCATCGGGCCGAGGGTGTGCTGAAAGTTATCCACAGGAGCGGGCGCATGATCACACCATCCGTTCGCAGGCCCTGTGGATAACTGTCCATCTCCTGGAACGTCGGTTTCCGGACACCTCTTGTCGGCCTTTCGTTACCGATCGCTCCACGAAAGATTTCGGCCACGGCAGCGGACTTCTGTCAGTGGTAGCGGGTAACGTCGTGTGCCATGGCAGCCGAGCGGGACTCCCATCCACCGGCGTCGCGTCGGCGTGCCCGTGCAGCGTCCGGGTCGCAGATGGCGGCGCCGAACACGCGCGGGCGCCCGGACGAGAAGCAGCAGAAGAGACCGCAGCATCCGCCCGCCGGAGCCGTGCCCCCGGAAGCGCACGACCGTGCGCGGGTCGAGGTGCGGCGCAGCGCTCGCCGCAGCCGTACCGTCTCGGCCTACCGCGAGGGCGACCGCACCGTCGTGTTGATCCCGGCCCGGATGTCGCACGCCGAGGAGCAGCGCTGGGTCGCGCAGATGCTGGAGAAGCTCGCCGCCCAGGAGCGCCGGCGGATCCTCGGGGACGACGCCCTGATGGCCCGGGCCCGGGAGCTGTCGGCCGCCTACCTGGGCGATCGTGCCCGGCCGAGCCAGGTCCGCTGGGTGACCAACCAGAATTCGCGTTGGGGCTCGTGCACCCCGAGCGAGGGGACGATCCGGTTGTCCCACCGGCTGCAGGGCATGCCGGAGTACGTGCTGGACTACGTGCTGCTGCACGAGCTCGCGCACCTGCTGGTGCCGGACCACGGCCCGGGGTTCTGGGCGCTGCTGGAGGCCTACCCCCGGACGGAGCGGGCCCGAGGCTATCTGGAGGGCGTGGTGTCCGCCGCCCGGTTGCCGCACATTCCCGGTGCCAGGCACGGCGCCTCGGGCCAGGAGGATCCGGCGGCCTCCTGCGGTTGAGCCGTTGAGTCAGCCGAGCTGGCGTCGTTGGTGGTGAGACGAAGAAAAAGGGGCGCGGGCCGATGCGGCCCGCGCCTCCTTTTTCCGGTCAGACCTCAGCCGGTCAGTCGCCGCGCCCGGTCCACCAGGTCCCGCACCGAGTGGTCGGTGAGCTCCGGCAGCCGGTCGTAGTCGAACCAGCGCAGGTCCAGCGACTCCTCGCTGATCAGCGCCTGGGCCCCGGCCGGGGCCAGCGCGATGTACTGGACGTCCAGGTGGGTGTTCTCCGGCCGGTCCTTGCCGGTGCAGCGGACCAGGTGCCGGTCCAGCTTGGCCGGGACGGGCGCGCCGTTCTCCCGCAGCAGGGTCAGGTCGGGGATGCCGGACTCCTCGACGGCCTCGCGCAGCGCGGCCGAGGCCAGGTCGGCGTCGCCGGGCTCGCAGTGCCCGCCCATCTGCAGCCACATGCCGACCTTGGGGTGCAGGGTGAGCAGCACCCGCCCGGCGGCCGGGTCGACGACCGCGGCGCTGGCGGTGATGTGCGCGGGCAGGCAGGACCGGTAGAGGCCCTCGGGCTGCTCGGCCAGGTGCGCGAGGTAGTCGCGCCGCAGCTGCTCCTGGTCCTCGTCGGCGGGCCGCCAGCCGGTCAGGGTGCGGACGGCGTCCGCGTGCAGGGTGGACGCGCCCGTGTCGGTGGCCGTCATGCGGTGGGCTCGCCCTTTCCGTCGGTGCCGTCCTGCTCGGGGCCGTTGTGCTCGGCGCCGTCGTCCTTCTTCGTCAGGTCCGGCTTGCCGCCCGCCGCGGCTTCGCCGAGCAGCTTGTCGAGGGCGTCGAAGTCGAAGCCGCCCTCCAGGTCGTCGCCGCTGCTGCGGTGCACGAAGGCGTCCGGGTCGTCCAGGTCGGCGGCGGTGGGCAGCATGTCGGGGTGCTCCCAGAGCGCGTCGCGGCCCTCGACGCCGCGCGCGTCGGCGAGCAGCGCCCACAGCCGGGCGGCGTCGCGCAGGCGGCGCGGGCGCAGTTCCAGGCCGACCAGGGTGGCGAAGGTCTGCTCGGCGGGCCCGCCGGCGGCACGGCGGCGGCGGACGGTCTCGCGCAGCGCGCCGGCCTGCGGCAGGTGCGGTTCGGCGGCGGCGTGCACGGTGGCGTCGACCCAGCCCTCGACGAGGGCGAGGGCGGTCTCCAGGCGGGCGAGCGCGGCCTTCTGCTCGGGGGTGTCCTCGGGCTGGAGCAGGCCGCCGGCCAGTGCGTCCTGGAGCGCCTCCGGGTTGCTCGGGTCGAGCTGGCCGACGAGTTCCTCCATGCGGGAGGTGTCGACCTTGATGCCGCGCGCGTAGGCCTCGACGGCGCCCAGCAGGTGGGCCCGCAGCCACGGCACGTGGGCGAAGAGCCGCTGGTGGGCGGCCTCGCGCAGGGCGAGGTAGAGCCGGACCTCTTCGGCGGGCACGCTCAGGCCCTCGCCGAACTCGGCGACGTTCTGCGGCAGCAGGGCGGCCTTGCCGGCCGGGGCGAGCGGCAGGCCGACGTCGGTGGAGCCGACCACCTCGGCGGCGAGGGCGCCGAGCGCCTGGCCGATCTGGGTGCCGAACATGGCGCCGCCCATGGAGCGCATCATGCCCATCAGCGGGCCGGCCATGGCCTGCATCTCCTCGGGCAGGACGCCGCCCATGGCGTTGCCGACGCGCTCGGCGACCGGGTCGACGAGGTCCTTCCAGACCGGGAGGGTGGCCTCGATCCACTCGGCGCGGCTCCAGGCGACGGCGGTGCCGGCGCCGGAGGGGAACTCGGTGACGCCGTCGAGCCACAGGTCGGCCAGGCGCACGGCCTCGGCGACGGCGGCGCGCTCGGCGGCGCTGACGGAGCGGTCCTTGCTCTTGCCCTCGGCGGGTTCGGCGACGACGCTCTGCCGGGCGATGTTGGTGGCGAGGTCCCAGTTCACCGGGCCGCCCTCGAAGGAGAGCATCTGTCCGAGCTGCTGGAACGCGGCGCCGAGGTCGCCGGGGTTCATGCCGCCGAACATCGCGGCGAAGGGGTTGTCGGCACCGCCGGGGCCGCCGGGGGCGCCGGGCATCCCGAAGATCGCGCCGAAGGGGTTGCCGGCCGAGAAGCCGAACGGCTGCGGGCCGCTGTCGCCGGAGCCGGCCGGGCTCTGGTCCTTCTTCTTCTGCGCGTCGTCGGGCTTGGCCTTGCCGTCCTCGGGCTCCTCGGGGGGAACGCCGAATCCGAAGGGAAGGTCGCTCACGGGGTCCTCGATCCGGTCGGCCGTCATACGGGTGTGGCGGGAAGTACTGCCGCCCGGGGTTCCGGTGGAGCGGGGGACTCGTGGGCGGATCCCGCGCGGCAGGCCCGCGCCGGGTGCACCGCCGGGCCTTCGCCTCGGGCAGGATGGACGTACGTGACACACGTCCGTACGCACATAAGCTAACCGTGGAGGATGGCCGGTGAGTTCCCCGCCCTCGGACGTTCGCTCTGGGCTGACCGGAGGAGAGGACGCGTCGGACACCACGGCGTCGCCGCCTCCAGCCTACGGCGGGCGGTTGTTGACCGTGGCCGTGACCGGTGCCGCGGGCGGGCTGGGCGAGCGGGTCGCCGCCCGGCTGGTGGCCTCCCCGCACGTGCGCAGGGTCCTGGCGGTGGACGACCGGCGCGGTGACGTTCCGGGCGTGCAGTGGCGGGTGCTGGACGTGCGCGACCCGGCGGTGGCCGAGCGGCTGGCCGGGGTGGACGTGGTGGTGCACCTGGCGATGGACTTCGGCATGGAGTCAGACCCGAGGGCCCGTAGCGCCTACAACGTGCGCGGCGCCCAGACGGTGCTGACGGCCGCCGCCGCGGCCGGGGTGCACCGGGTGGTGCTGTGCACCTCGGCGATGGTCTACGGCGCGCTGGCCGACAACGAGGTGCCGCTGGCGGAGGACTCCGAGCTGCGGGCGACCGAGGAGGCCTCGCTGGTCGGGGACCTGCTGGAGATCGAGCGGCTGGCCCGCCGGGCGCCGCGCGCCCACCCGGGGCTCCAGGTGACGGTGCTGCGCCCGGCCGTGGTGGTGGGCCCCGGGGTGGACACCGTGCTGACCCGGCACTTCGAGGCGCCCCGGCTGCTGGTGGTGGCCGGCTCCCGGCCGTGCTGGCAGTTCTGCCACGTGGACGACCTGGCGGCGGCGCTGGAGTACGCGGCGCTGGGCCTGGTCGAGGGCGAGGTGACGGTCGGCTGCGACGGCTGGCTGGAGCAGGAGGACGTGGAGCGCCTGTCGGGGATCCGGCGGATGGAGCTGCCGGCCTCGCTGGCGCTCGGTACGGCGGCGCGGCTGCACCGGCTGGGTCTGACCCCGGCCCCGGCGGGGGACCTGGCGTACACGATGTACCCGTGGGTGGTGTCCGGCAGTCGGCTGCACGAGGCGGGCTGGCGGCCGGTGCACACCAACGAGCAGGTGCTGGCGGAGCTGCTGGCCCAGGTGGCGGGCAAGCACGCGGTGGCCGGGCGGCGGCTGGGCGGCAAGGAGGCGGCGACCAGCCTGGGCGCGGCCGGGGCGACGGTG
>NZ_JAFLNG010000512.1 GCF_017427025.1 Streptomyces sp. FH025 | reverse complement strand
TCGGCCCCGTCCGCCGGCGCGTCGGGCGCCCCAGCGGCGCCCGACGGGGTGGCCGCGGGCGAGGCGCGGAAGGCGGACAGGGCGGCCCTGGACGCGGTGGTCCGGGCCATGGTGCGGGAGGGTGGAGCGTCGGCGACGCTGGCCCGCGTCCGGGAGAACGGCTCCACGGTCTGGAAGGGTGCGGCCGGCGTGGCCGACCTGACCACCGGTACCCCAACCGATCCGGACGGCCGGTTCCGGATCGGCAGCGTCACCAAGACCTTCGTCGCCACGGTGGTCCTCCAGCTGGTCGCGGAACACCGACTCGGCCTCGACGACTCCGTCGAGAGCCACCTGCCGGGCATGGTGCCGAACGGCAGCGGCATCACCGTGCGCCAACTGCTCAACCACACCAGCGGCATCCACGACTTCACCGAGGACCCGGCGTTCGACGCCGGCAACGAGGCGACGCTGCGGCAGTGGCTGGCGGGTGGGCGCTGGACGTCTTACCGACCGCAGCAGCTCGTGGACATCGCCAACAAGTACCCGCCGTACTTCGCCCCCGGACAGGGCTGGCACTACTCCAACACCAACTACGTGCTCGTCAGCGCGATCATCGAGCGCCTCACCGGTCGCAGTTGGGCGCAGGAGGTGGACCGCCGCATCATCCGGCCACTGGGTCTGACGGGCACCTCGATGCCCAGCGACTCGCCCTTCATCCCCGGCTCGCACGCGCACGGCTACTACAAGCTCCCCACCGGCCCGGCCGACGTGACGCTGCTCAACCCGTCGATGGCATCCGCTGCCGGGGCGGGCATCTCCACCACTGCGGATCTCACCCGCTTCATCGCCGCCCTGCTCGGCGGGCAGCTGCTCGCCCCGGCCGAACTCGCCGAGATGAAGAACGTCAGCGGCCCGGGCGAGGCCGCCGGCTACGGCCTCGGGCTCCAGCGGATGGCCACGCCCTGCGGCGAGTTCTGGGGGCACGACGGCGGCATCCCCGGCTACAACACCCTGCTGGTCGGCGAGGTCACCGGCAAGCGGCAGTTCGCCACCTCGATCAACCGGTACGACCTGTCCGACCCTGCCGCGATGCAGAGGACCTCCAACGACCTGTACTCCACGGGCACCTGCGGCGGCCGCCCGCCGACCTCCTCTCCGTCAGCCCTTCCGTCCGCCGTGACACCGCGGTCCGCCGGACCGCTCACCTGATCCGAGCCCCGGATCCGCGCGTCCGCACGGTCACGGACGCGCGGATCGCCACCCTCCTGGTGGCCCGGGCCGCCACGATGGCGGCCGCTGGCAGGCCCAGCCAGACCGGTCGGCCGCACGCTCGGCAGCGGAGGGCTGGTCGACGATCACGTTGGCCCGCCCGCAGGAGTCCCGACAGCCGACAACCCGGACCTGTGCCCCGTCCTGCACGGCGCGGGCAGGGCCGCGTGGATGCGGCTGGCCCGTGCGCTCACGCATCCGTCCGAGGCCGCGTGGCGCACCTACACCCACCCGGCCAGCGCCGATTCCGCCATGGAACCCAACTCCGAGCGCCGGCGCCGTGCGGAGGAACGCAAGGCGCTCGACGAGGCCTCCAGTTCGAGACCCCTCACTGGTGACGCACGGTAGTGATTTCCGGATACTCCCGCCGCCCGCCGTCGTAGAACGCGTCCGGGCCGGTGGTGATGGGTGTGTCGTCCCAGGCGAAGGCCTGACTCGAGGCGCCGATCCTCCCCGCGGACACCGGCGAGCTCGGGAGGCCGCCCGCCGGGCGCGGATCGCCCGCCCACGGCGACGGCCACATGAGCAGCTCGGCCGGAGAGACGGCGCCGTACCGGGCATCTCCGGTGGCACCGCCCTGCGTCTGTGAGGAATGCCACAGCTGTCTCTCGACCGTCCGGGTGAACGCGCCCCATCTCCTGTCACGTACTCCTCAATGCAAGGAGGACATCGGAAGACGACAGCCCGGCAGGGCGAACGAACAGGCCCGCGCCGGGCGCGGACGCGAGCGGCACGGGCACGAAGACACTCCTGGGGAGGAAGTTGCGGTGTTGCCCCTCGGTTCCCTGGCCTCCCGCGCCGCATGTGACCCACCGGCCGCGGCGCCCACTGCTCCCACCGTTCCGCACCTGCGCGAATACGACCACGCTCGGGCCGCCCTCGACCAGGCCCTCGTGCAGGGCGCCCGCGGCACCGGGGGATCCCTCCTGATCACGGGGCCGGCCGGCACCGGACGCACGGCCCTGCTCGACGACGCCGCCGCGGCGGCCCGGCAGCGCGGGTTCACCGCCCTGCACGCCCGGTGCAGCTACGCCGACCGCGACGCGCCACTGGAACTCCTGCGCCGGCTCGCGCGGTCCGCCTGCCAGGCGGGCGACCAGCGCCGCTGGCTCCCGATCGCGCGGCAGGCCGCGGCGATGCTGGTCGGCCTGCCCGCTGAGGACGCCCTCCGCACCGCCGCGCTGCGCGGTCTGTACGACGTCCTCGGCCGGTTGGCCATGCCGGAGGCCGCAGGACCGCTGCTGGTGGCCGTCGACGACGTGCACTGGGCCGACGAGGATTCCCTGCGGTGGCTGGTGGGCCTGGCCGAACGCTGCAGGGACGTTCCCGTGACCGTCGTCCTCAGCTTCTGCCCCGGCGCCGAGGCGCACGGCACCGACCTGTTGGCCGAGCTGACGCTCACCCAGACACGGGAGGTGTCGCTGCGCGAGCTCGGGCGGCCCTCGGTGGCCGCGGTCCTCGAACACCACCTCGGGGCCGGCCCCGACGAGGAGTTCACCGACGCGTGCCTGGCCGCCACCCGCGGCAACCCCCGCCTGGTCACCGCACTGGCCGCCCGCCTGGCACAGCTCGGGCACGGCTGCGACGCCCGGGCCGCCACCGCTCTGCCCGAGATCGTGGTCGACTCCGTGGCCCGGTCCGTGGGCGGCCGACTGCGCCGGCTGTCCCCCTACGCGCTGGACGTCGTCCGCGCCGTCGTCGTCCTCGCGTCCCCCGCCACGCCGGCCCGGATCGCCGAGCTGACCGGGCTCGGTCGGCCGGTCGTCACCCAGGTGGTCGAGCGGCTGATGCGCCTCGGCGTGCTGGCCGCCGGCCCGTCCGGTGTGACCATGCGCCACCCGATGCTGACCACGGCCGTCAGGGCGGCCCTGGCCCCCAGCGAGGCCGAGGCGCTGCACGGCAGGACCGCCCGCCTCCTGCACCAGAGCGGCGCCGCGCCCGACGCCGTCGCCCGGCACCTCGTGCACGCCCTGCCCAGCGGAGAACCCTGGGTCCTGGACGCCCTGCGGGCCGGTGCCGCCGACCGCCTGGCCGCCGGGGACCCCGGCACCGCGTGCTGCTATCTGCGTCGTGGTCTGGCCGAGCCGCTCGCCCCCGAGCCCCGTTCCGCGCTCCTGCTGGAACTGGCCGAGGCCGCCACCCGCACCGACCTGGCCGAGGCCGCCACCAGCCTCGACGAGGCGATCCGGCTCTCACCCGACGCCGGCCGCACCGTGTGCCGGACCCCCGGTCTGCTCGACCTGGTGCTGCTGGGCGCACCGCCCGACCAGGCCGAACGGATCGCCCTCGTCCTCGTCGGCCCACACCTGCGCGACGCCGACCCGGCCCTCGCCCTGCGGCTGTCCCACTGCGGGGTGCGGGGACCGCTCCCGCCGCTGCCCGGGTCCCCGACGGTCGGCGGGAACACGGGCAGCGGCGGCGCGTTCGCCCAGGCGCTGGCCGCCCTGACGAGGCTGCACCGGCAGGCGGGGAACGCCACCGCGTCCGCGGACGCGCAGCAGGCCGCGCGGTCCGAGTTCCCCATCACCCCCGCCCACGTCATGGCCCACCTGTGGGCGGCCGACGTGATGATCCACACTGGGCAGCCGGAGTCGGCCGGCACGCTGCTGGAGGCAGCGCTCATCCGCACCCGCCGAGGGCGGCACCAGCCCCTGGAGGCTCTCACCCGTTCCCTGCGCTCCCTGCTGCTCCTGGCGACCAAGGGACCGGCCGCCGCCCTGGAGGACGCCCGCGCCGCCGCCGCGACGCTGCACGCCTGCGCCGCCGCCCCCTCGGGACCGCTCGCCACCCTGGTCCGGGCCCGCCTGGTCCACCTGCTGACGCTGACCGGACGTCACGAGGAGGCCGCCACGGAACTCGAACGCGCCGGCGTCCCGGAGGCCCTGCCCGGCGGACTCGCCGGCGCCACCCACCTCTTCGCGCGCGGCGAGCTGAAGGCCGCGCTCGGCTACACCGAGGACGGTGTCCGGGACCTCCTGGAATGCGGCCGGCGCATGCGGGAGTTCGGCATCGCCGATGCGCTGCTGCCCTGGCGCTCCTCGGCTGCCCGCGCTCTCCTGTCGGTCGGCCGGGACGGGCAGGCCCGCGAACTCGCCCTCGAACAGGCACAGTGGGCGCGCACCCAGCACGCCCCGGGGGTCCTCGGCCTCGCGCTGTCCGTCGCGGCCTGGACGGCTGGCGGTGCGGCGCCGGACGTCATGGCCGAGGCGGTGGAACTGCTGCGGGCCTACGGAGCGCCGCACGACCTGGCCCGGGCCCTCGCCGACCAGGGAGCGCTGCTGCACCGGACCGGACGCACCGGCGCCGCCCGCACCGCCCTGCGCGAGGCCGTCCAACTCGCCCAGGACATCGGCACCACCGGCGTGCTGGAGCACGCCGCCGCCGAACTCACCGCGGCCGGGGGCCGCATGCCCCGCTCGCGCCGGAAGGGCGTCGACAGCCTGACCGCCACCGAACGCAAGGTCGCCACGCTCGCGGCCACCGGCCACACGAACCGGGAGATCTCCAAGTCCCTGTTCGTACAGCTGCGGACCGTCGAGATCCACCTGACCAACACCTACCGCAAGTTGGGGATCGAGAGCCGTCACCAGCTGCGGCACGTCCTGCCCGGCGCCACCTGACCTCCCCGGAGACCAAAGCCACCGAGGAGCGGACCGAAGACAGTTCCCCCGGTCCTTGACCCCGCCCGGCGGACGTCCGCACGATGCCGAGTGGGAGCCCCGGGGCCGCACGACGAAGGGACCGAGCAGTGCAGAACGAGCCGGGCGCCGGCGGCGGGGACCAGCAGGTCTCCTTCGCCGCCGACGTGCGCCTCCACCTCGACGACGACCGGCTCGTCGTTCACCGCGCACCGCGGTCCTACGTGCTGCGCGGCCTGCCGCCCGAGCTCCGCGACGTCCTGCGCGGCCTCGCCCGCGCCCCCCTGCCGCTGCCGGGCGACCCGGCGGCGGCGCCACCGGCGCCGGGCCGGGCGGCCCACCACGCCGCCCTCATGCGGGTACTCGAACGCCTCAGCCACCTGCTGGTGCGCGACCTGCGCGCCTCCGGCGGCCGCACCCTGCTGCGCGTCGAACCCCTGCGGGCGCTGTCGCTGACCCTGCCGCCCCCGGTGGCGGCCGACACCCCGATCCGGCTCTCCCGGTTCGCCCTGCTGCGCGCCGACGGCGGCGCCATCGTCCTGGAATCCCCCCGTTCACCGGCTCGCCTGCGGCTCACCGACGACCTTGCCCGCGCCGCAGTCCTGCAGCTGGCCGAACCCCGCACCGCCGAGGACCTGCTGTCGGTCGCCGGGCCCGGCGACCCCGGTCTGACCACTGGGGTCATGGCCCGGCTCACCGGACTGCTCATCGGTCTCGACCTCGCCGAGACCCCGGGCCGCGGCGGCGAGGACGACGACCCGGCACTGCGCCAGTGGGACTTCCACGACCTGCTCTTCGCCGCCCGCAGCAC
>NZ_JAFLNG010000511.1 GCF_017427025.1 Streptomyces sp. FH025 | reverse complement strand
GTGTCCATCCTGATGCCCACCCACCGTCGGGAGCCGGACAGCGCCCAGGATCCGGTCCGGCTGCGCAACCTGCTGGCCGAGGCGAAGGAGCGGCTCCAGGCCGACCCGAAGGTCTCCAGGGCCGACCGGATCGACGTCGTCGGACAGCTCGACCGGGCCCTGGCCGAGGTCGACCTCGTCCACGCCGAGGACGGGCTGGCGATCCTCGCAGCCCCCGGTGAGCACCAGGTGTGGTCGTTCGCGCGCACCGCCCCCGCCCGGGTGGTCCTGTCCGACACCTTCCTCACCCGCAACCTGGTCTCCGCCCAGGCCGCCGAGCGCCCCTACTGGGTGCTCGCCGTCGCCGCCGACCGGGTGGTGCTGTGGGGCGGGGTCCTGGACAAGGTCAGCGAGGAGCGCGGCTACGGCTTCCCGCTGGTGCGCACCTTCGAGAACCCCGACCCCGAGCGGCGCGAGCGCATCGGCGACACCCCCAGCACCTTCAGCGACGAGGAGACCAGGATCTTCCTGCGCCAGGCCGACACCGAGGTCGCCAGGGTGCTCGCCGCCGACCCCCGCCCGTTGTACGTCGTCGGCGACGCCCCGGCACTGGCCCTGCTGGACGCGGTGGGCCCCATCGCCAAGGAGGCCGCCGCGCAGATCCAGCACGGGGGACTGGCCCAGGCCGACGTCGAGACCGTCCACCGGGTGGTGGAGCCCGCGGTGCGCGCCCACGCCGAGCGCGAGCGCGACGACATTCTCGCCCAGCTCGACAAGGCGCGCGGGCGCCAGGAGTTCGCGGCCGGCCTCGACGAGGTCTGGCGGGCCGCCGGCGAGGCCCGGATCTTCCGGCTGGTGGTCGAGGAGAACTACCGCGCCACCGTCCGCGACGACGGCGAGCACCTCGTCCCCGCCGAGGCGCAGGAGCCCGGCGCGCGCGAGGACATCGTCGACGAGGTGATCGAGCGCGGTCTCGACACCGGCGCGCAGGTCACCTTCGTCCCCGACGGCACTCTGGGCGACACCCTCGGCATCGCCGCCGTCCTGCGCCACTGACGGCCCCGCGACCGCCCGCGCCCCGGCGGGGCCGTCAGGACGCGGGCGCGGCGGCCGCCAGGTCGTCGACGCTGCCGGACATCACGGTGCGCAGGTGCCGGGTGAGGTGCTCCACGGGCCAGTCCCACCAGGCGATGTCCAGCAGCCGGGCGATGTCGGCCTCGTCGTAGCGCAGCCGGATCACCTTGGCCGGATTGCCGCCGGCGATCGCGTAGTCGGGGATGTCGGAGGCGACGACCGAACCGGCGGCCACGATCGCCCCGTGGCCGATCCGTACTCCCGGCATCACCGTCGTGCGGTAGCCGAGCCACACGTCGTGCCCGACCACGGTGTCCCCGCGCCCCGGCAGGCCGGTCAGCAGGTCGAAGTGCTCCGCCCAGGCGCCGCCCATGATGGGGAAAGGGAACGTGGACGGCCCGTCCATCCGGTGGTTGGCGCCGTTCATCACGAACCGCACCCCCTCGGCGAAGGCACAGAACCTCCCGATGACCAGCCGCTCCGGCCCGTAGTGGTACAGCACGTTGCGGGTCTCGAACGCCGTCGGGTCGTCGGGGTCGTCGTAGTACGAGTACTCGCCGACCTCGATCAGCGGCGAGGTGACCAGCGGCTTCAGCAGCACCACCCGAGGCTGCTCGGGGAACGGGTGCAGCACGGTCGGGTCCGGCACGGCAGGCAGCACAGGGGCACCGCTTTCACGATCGACGGATCATCAGAAGACACTCCATGATCAACCCTCAGCGGCGGGGCGGCCGCCGTGCCCCGGCAGCGGCCCGTACGCGGCGCAGAAGTCGCAGTCGCAGCTGGTCAGCGAGTTGGCCGGGCAGTGCGCGGCCGGCTCGACCCGGGGGTCGCAGCCCCCCGGGTCGACCGGGGCCTCGCCCTCGGGCAGCGTGCGCCGGCACCAGCCGCACCGCACGGCGACCGGCACACCGGCCTCGCGTAGCCGCCGCGCCGCAGGGCCGGCGAGGTCGAACGGGACGCTCTCGACGGCGACGGTGGGCGCGTCGTCCAGCAGCCGCCTGCTGTGCCACAGGCTCAGCCCGGTGACCGCGCGGACCGCCTTGAGCGGCGCCGGGCCGCCGGGGGCGGCGCCCGTCACCAGCACCGCGAAATCCGGGTCCTCCACGATCCCCCCTCCTCGGCCGCCTCCACCCGACCGCCCCGGCGGTCATGACGGACCGTCATTGACCGTCGTCCGGCCGGTTCGACAGGATGGGGGCCATGGGGGAAGAGCGTTGTGATCACGAAATGATCGTCGGGCAGTGCGGGCACTGCAAGCCGGTGCCGCCGGGCCTGACCGCGCGGGTGTGGATCACCCGGGGCGGGACGGTGTTCCACCGCTCGCCGGCCTGCGAGGCGCTCGGGGACGGGCAGGCCCGCGCTGCCCGGTTCGGCATGGAGGTGCACCGGCCGGTCCAGGTCCCGCTCGCGACGGCCATGGGAGAGCGGCGGGGCGCCTGCATCCCGTGCTTCCCCGGGTACCGGCCGGGCGTCGCCGGCTGACCCGCCCCCCCGAGCGGACCGTTGCAGGGCTGTTGCGCGGCGAGTGGCGGGGCTCACAGCCGCGGTGTGCCGGGCCGTGATCGCATCAGCGGATGCGTCAGTTCGCGAACACAGCACCCTTGCCGACGGGCCCTCGGGCGGCCGCCGCCGTGCTCGCCGCCGCCCTGCTCGCGGGCTGCGGCACCCAGACCGCCCAGCAGGCCCGGTCGGACGGCCCCGCGACAGCGTCCGCGAGCGCCAGGCCGTGCGCCGCGCCGCGCTGGCCGGCCGACGGCGGCGCCCAGGGCGGGGTGCGGATCGCCTCCACCGGGGCGGCCTGCGCCGAATACGAGGTGACCAACACGGGCGGCGAACCCGCCGACGTCACCGTGGCGTTCAGCCTGCTCTCGGCGGCCGGGGAGGCGATGGACACCGTCACCCGCACTCTGCCTGCGATCGCCCCCGGCGCGAGCGCGAAGGACCGGATCGACCCGCCCGCCGGCAGCCGGGAACGGGTGGGCGCCGGATGGCGGGTGAAGATCATCACCGTGCGCAGCGTGCCCACCTCCGAGGCCCCGGCACCCGCCGGACCGTGCCCGCCCTCGGGCCTGCGGCTGTGGGCCGACGAGGGCGACGCCGCGATGGGCCTGCGCGTGGTCGGCCTGCACCTGCGCAACTGCGGGACGGCCGCGGTGACCCTCGACGGCTACCCGCAGCTCCAGCTGCTCGACCTCGAACACCGCCCGGTCGACGGGGTGAGCGTCCTGCGCGGCGGCGCCGCCATCGCCACCGGCACCGGCGCGGACGACCCGCCGCAGCAGATCGCGCTGCGCCCGGGGGAGGGGGCCCGTTCCACCCTGGTGTGGCGCAACACCACCGGGGCCGGCGAGGCGGTCAACGCCCCCTACGTGCGGGTGCGCGCCACCCCGGACGCGGCCCCCGTGACGGTCACCCCGGACCTGGACCTGGGCACCACCGGGCGCCTGGGCGTCGGCGCCTGGGTCAGGGAGAACGGCGCCTCATGAAGGGGAGTTGACGATTCGTCAGCTCGCCGGGCGGTCCTCAGGGACAGGGGCCGGGGCCGGGGCGGGGGTGTTGTGCTCGGCGAGCGCGGCCCGGGTGAAGCCGAAGAAGTACGTGGCCAGGAAGCCCACGACGTAGCCGGTCACCAGCCCCCCGCCGTAGACGGCGGCGCCCGCGACCACGCCGTGCGGGCCGGTCAGCAGCGGGAACAGCGCCCAGCCGGAGGGGCCGATGGCGGTGGAGCCGACCGCGTCGCCGAGCTGGCCGAACACCCCGACGAAGGCGCCCCCGGCGGCGCCGCCCACGCAGGCCGTGACGAACGGGCGCCCCAGCGGCAGGGTGACCCCGTAGACCAGGGGCTCGCCGATGCCGAGCAGGCCGGCGGGCAGCGCGGAGCGGATGGTGGCCCGCAGGGCCGCGTTGTGGCGCAGCCGCAGGTAGACGGCCGCGGCGCAGCCGACCTGCCCGGCGCCGGCCATGGCGAGGATCGGCAGCAGGACGGTGGAGTGCTGCTGCTCGATCAGGGTGGTGTGGATCGGGATCAGCGCCTGGTGCAGGCCGAGGGTGACCAGTGGCAGGAAGAGGCCGCCGAGTACGAGCCCGGCGAGCAGGCCGCCGTGGGCGAGCAGCCAGGTGGCGCCGTGGCCGATGGCGGTGGAGGCCTGCCCGGCGGCGTACATCAGGCCGAACAGGGCGACCAGTCCGCCGACCAGGACGGTGAGCGTGGGGGTGACCAGGACGTCCAGGGCGGCGGGCAGCAGCCGCCGGCTCCACCGCTCGACGTGGACGGCGACCAGGGCCGCGCCCAGGGCCCCGATCACTCCGCCCTGGCCGGGGGTGAGGTGGTGGCCGAACGCCTCGACCTTGGCGACGCCCGCGTAGACGATCACGCTGGCCACGGCCCCGCCCAGGACGGGGGTGCCGCCGAACTCCTTGGCCGTGTTGTAGCCGACGAACACGGCGAGCAGGGACATGAAACCGGAGGAGAGGGCCGTCAGGGCGGTGGCCAGTCCGGGCGCCCAGTGGAGGTTGGTCAGGGCCCCGGCGAGGCCGGCGACGATCCCGCACCCGATCAGGGCGGGGATCAGGGGTACGAAGACGTTCGCGACCCGGCGCAGCGCCAGCTTCACCGGGGTCGCGTTGCGGGCGCGGGCCTCCTGCCGGATCCGTGCGCCGCGCTCGGCGAGGTCCTCGGTACGCACGAGGTCCTCGTCGGGGTCGTCCAGGAGCCGGAGCAGCCGCTCGGTGACGGCGGCCACGGCGGCCGGGCCGAGGACGATCTGGTAGGTGTCGTCCTCGACGGTGCCCAGGACCTGCGGCAGCGCCCGTAACGCCTGCCGGTCGACCAGGGAGGGGTCGATGAGGCCCAGCCGCAGCCGGGTCATGCAGTGGGCGACCGAGCGGATGTTGGCGGCGCCGCCGACCAGCGGGAGGATCGCCTCGGCCGTGGCGCGGTTCTTCTCGTCGGACATGACGGGGTGCGTACCCGGGAGCCGTCGGGGCTCAACCGCCCTCGTGCGCGGCGGAGCCGGCCCGGGCGGGCTCCGCGACGGCCCCCGTGGCCCCGTCCGCCCCGGCGTTCGGCGCCGGGAACGGCTCGTGCTCCGAGAGCATCGCGGTGCGCACCCGGTGCACGTAGTGGTCCATCAGGTGGAGCAGCACGCCGGTGGTGGCGGCGATGTCCGCCTCCGGCACGCCGTCCAGCGCGGCGGTCAGAGTGTCGATGTTGGCCTGTTTCAGCCGCTCCAGCAGGCCGCGCCCGGCGGCCGTGATCTCCACCTGGCGGGCCCGCCGGTCCAGCGTGTCCTGGGTGCGTTCCACCAGGTGCTGGCCCTGGAGGCGGTCGATCTGCCGGGTGACGTGGGAGGGCTTGACCATCAGCCGCTCGGCCAGGTCGCTCACCCGGCTGGCGCCCTCGGCCTCGGCGACCGCGCGCAGCAGGTAGACGTCCGAGCGGGTGGCCGTGATGCCGGCCCTGGCCATGCGGCGCTCGTGCTCCTGGGAGCGCGTCAGCAGGTAGGCCAGCGAGGCCAGTGCGGCCTCCAGGTCGGAGGCGGTGCTGTGGTCGTCTTCGGCGTCCGGCATGGGGGAACTGTAGCGAGCGGCACCGGACTTGGGAGGGGGCGGGCGGCGGTGACCGGCTTTCGGACAGATTCGGCCGTCCCGCGATG
>NZ_JAFLNG010000510.1 GCF_017427025.1 Streptomyces sp. FH025 | reverse complement strand
AAGGTCGACACCATCGTCCTGGACAAGACGGGCACCGTCACCACCGGCCAGATGACCCTGCTCGCCGTCCACACCACCGGCACCACCACCGAGGCCGAGGCACTGCGCCTGGCCGGCGCCCTGGAGCACGCCTCCGAGCACCCGATCGCCCGGGCGATCGCCACCGCCGCCGCCAGGGCCGGCGAACTGCCCACCGTCGAGGGCTTCGAGAACGTGCCGGGCCTGGGCGTCCAGGGCGTGGTGGAAGGCCACGCGGTGGTGGCCGGCCGGGAGGCGCTGCTCAACGAGTGGTCGCAGTACCTGCCGCAGGCGCTGGCCGAGGCCAAGCGCACCGCCGAGGCGGCCGGCCGCACCGCGATCGCGGTCGGCTGGGACGGCGAGGCCCGAGCGGTGCTGGAGGTCGCCGACGCGGTCAAGCCGACCAGCGCCGAGGCCATCGCCGAGCTGCGCGCCCTGGGCCTGACCCCGATGCTGCTGACCGGCGACAACCGGCTGGTCGCCGAGGCCGTCGCGGCCGAGGTCGGCATCCGGCCGGAGCACGTGATCGCCGAGGTCATGCCGCAGGACAAGGTCGACACCGTCAAGCGGCTCCAGGCCGAGGGCAAGGTCGTGGCGATGGTCGGCGACGGCGTCAACGACGCGGCCGCGCTCGCCCAGGCCGACCTCGGCCTGGCGATGGGCACCGGTACGGACGCCGCGATCGAGGCGAGCGACCTCACCCTGGTCCGCGGCGACCTGCGCTCGGCGGCCGACGCCATCCGGCTCTCCCGCAAGACCCTCGGCACCATCAAGAGCAACCTGTTCTGGGCCTTCGGCTACAACGTCGCCGCCCTGCCGCTCGCGGCGGCCGGGATGCTCAACCCGATGATCGCGGGGGCCGCGATGGCCTTCTCCTCGGTCTTCGTGGTCGGCAACAGCCTCCGGCTGCGCCGCTTCCGCTGAGCCCCCTCCCGCGCCGAGGCCCCGGAACCACACCCGGTTCCGGGGCCTCGGCGCGTGCCGACCCGCCCGGTGCTACGGCGACTCCGGCAGCTCCACCGCCTGCCAGCGGTAGGCCGCGTCCTCCTGCCACACCTGCAACTCGCCCTCCACCACCGCCGCCAGGCAGAGCCGCCAGTCGTCCCCCATGGCGAGCGCGACCCGGGTGGCCGGGCGCAGCGTGGGCCGCCACCAGCGCGGCCGCCGCGACGCCCCGCCGGGAGGCAGCCGCAGCCGTACGCCGCCCGCGCCCGCGAGCGCGACGGTCGGCCCGCCGCGGTGGCCGACCATCGCGATGCCCAGGGAGGGCTCGCCGTCGCCGATCTCGGTCGCGGGGCCGGCCGCGCCGAGGGTGTGCAGCTGCGCCGAGCCGTCCGCCCGCAGGGTGGCGGCCTGCGGTCCGGCCGAGGTGCGGGCCAGCGCCCCGGCGCGCAGGGCGCCGGGCGGGCCGAGCGGGACGGGCGGTTCGCCGGAGCCGGGGCGCCAGCCGAGCACCCGATCCCGGTGCTCGATCAGGACCAGCCAGGCGCCGGGCCGTTCCTCCGCGGCGGCGAGGACCCGGTCGGCGGGGCAGCCGGGGTGCTCCTGGCCGGTGAGGGTGAGCCCGGGGGCCCAGCGGTAGGAGCGCAGGGCGCCGGCGGCCGCGGTCCACACCGTCAGCTCCCCGGCGGCGCCGACCGCCCCGGCCAGCCCGCTGATCCCGCGCGCCGCCTCCCACCAGCCGGCGGCGGTGCCGACCCACAGGGTGCCGGTGCGGTCCTCGGCGCAGACCACCAGTTCGCCCTGGCGCCCGGCCCAGCCGGCCGCCAACTCCCGTACGGCTCCCGGCCCCTGGCCTGCGGGCAGCCGGTGGCCGGTGCGGCCGGGGCCGGCCAGCGCGGTGCCGTCGGCGCCGCCGGTGACCACCAGCGGCCGGCCGGCCCGGTCGGGCAGTACGGCCAGGCCCGCGGTGCGCGCCACCGGGCGGTGGGCGCGCAGGAGTTCGCGGCCGCGGGCCGCCCAGGGCCCGAGCGGGGCGGGACGGCGGTCGGGCTCGCGGGCGAGCGGTTCGCAGGCCCAGCGGGCCAGTTCCTCGGCGTAGCCGGCGGCCAGCAGTTCGGCGCGCGCCTGCTCGGCGGCCAGCCGGTGGTCGAGCCGTCCGTGGTCGGGCAGCAGCAGGGTGCGGGCGAGGGTGCCGACCGCGAAGAGGTCCTTGGCGGTGGTGGGGAAGCCGCCGACCTGCTCGGCCTCCGGTGGAACGTGTCCGGGGGTGAAGACCGCGACGGTCAGGGTGTGGTCGAGCGGGGCGAGGAAGGTCAGGTCGATCAGCTTGACCTGGCCCTGGGCGTCGACCAGCACGTTGGCGGGGGAGATGTCGCGGTGCACCCAGCGCTTGCGGTGCAGTTCGTCGACGATCCGGCAGAGCCGGCCCAGCACCTCGGCCACCGCCACCGGGCCGCCGCGCTGGGTGCGGGCCCAGGTGTGCAGCGGCACTCCGTCGACCCAGGGCGAGATCTGGTAGCCGAGCAGCCCACCGGAGGGCACCGCGCCGGGCCGGTGCGGGGAGGGGCCGAGCAGGAAGCTGGGCACGACCAGGTCGGTGACGCCGAGCCGGTGGGCGTTGTGCGAGACGTCGTCCCAGCGCCCGAGCCAGCGCCGTACCTCGGAGGGGTCGCGCTCCAGCATGATCTTCGCGGCGACCAGTTCCCTGATCCCGTTGTGGCCGGTGCGCACCGCCCGCCACACCTCGGCCTCGCCGCCCCGGTGGTGGAACTCCAGCAGTTCGTACTGCTCGGGGTCGAACTCCGGCCCGAAGCGGAGCCCGGGCACCCAACGAGATTCGGACACGCGACCCCCGATGCCTCTCACCGCTGCTGTTGGCCTGGCCATGGACCGCTGATCCGCGGTCATGTCCTGCCGATCCGCTGCCCAGGATAGTGCTCATTTCTGTTCGTCTGACCGGAGGAGGGCCTATTCTGATGGGCGCCCGAGCAACATCACAAAACAACGTCAAATCATGATCGTACGTGGGCTGTTGATCATGATGTGGGACGACGATCGAGCACAGGGGGACGGTGCATGCTGCTGATCGCGGTGCTGCTGATCGCGATGGCACTGGCGGGTGCGGCCGCCGTCGCACTGACACGCAGGCGAACCATCCCGGACGCCGCCGGCGCCGCCAAGGCCCTCGCCGCGGCCGCCGAACGGCTCGCCGCCGGCAAGGCCCCGCAGGCCCGCCGCCGCTACGCCCGGCTGGCCCGCCAACTCGCCGCCGCACCGGACGAACTGCGCTTCCAGCGCGGCCTCGCCCTGCTCGGCCAGGCCGAGGCCACCATCCCCACCGGCGACCAGCAGGCCACCCTGGCCCTGCACCGCGAGGCCTTCCCCCTGCTCACCGACCCGGCCCGGCAACTGCCCCGGTGGAGCCTGCGCCGCCTCGCCGAGGAACGCACCCAGGCCCCGGACGGCGACCTCGGACCGCTGCTCGCCTTCCTCCAGGCCACCGCCGCCGGCGCCGAACCCGGCGAGGAGGCCGAGGCCGCCGCCCGGACCCAGCACTGGCTGCAGCGGCTGTGCCGCGAGGGCGCCACCGACCAGCGCGAGCACGCCACCGCCAGCGCCCTCGCCGCCCTGCCCGGCCGGGACTGGCCGGTGCTCGCCCGGATCGCCCTGCTGCGCGCCACCGGCCGGGCCGCCGAGGCCGAACCCCTGCTCGCCGCCACCACCGCCGGCGGCAGCGGCGAACTCTGGTTCCGCTGGGGCGCCGAGCTGTTCACCCTGCACCGCGACGAACCCGCCGTCGCCGCCTTCGACGAGGCGCTGCGCCGCGGCCCCGGCGAGCCCTCCCCGTGGGGGCGCGGCCCCGAACTGCGCACCGACACCCTGCTCTTCCGCGGCCTGGCCCGCCAACGGCTCGGTGCCACCGAAGCCGCCTGGGCCGACCTCGCGGCCGCCGCCACGGAGGCCCCGGCCGACCCCCGGCCGCGCTACGCCCTCGGCCGGCTCGCCCTGCTGCTCGGCGCCGACGACCGGGCCCAGGAACAGTTCACCGCCGCCCTGACCGTCCAACCCGCCTTCGCTCCGGCCCGGTTCGGCCTCGCCCTGGTCCACGAACGGGCCGAACGGCACGCCGAGGCCGCCGCCGACTACCGCGCCGGCCTCGGCCAGGCCCCCGACTGGCGCCCCGCCCGGGTCCGGCTCGGCGCCGCCCTGGTCGCCGCCGGGCAGGCCGCCGAGGCCGAACCGATCCTGCGCGCCGAGGCCGACACCGAACCGGACACCCGCTGGAGCCGGGTCGCCGCCTTCCACCACGGACTGGCCCTCGCCCGTACCGACGATCCGGCCGCCGCCCTCGCCCGCTGGGAGTCGCTGGACGACCCCGAGCTGAGCGACCGCCGGGCCCTGGCCCGCGACCGGCTCGCCCGCACCCGGCTCGCCACCGACCCGGTCACCGCCCGCGAACTGTGGCAGCGGGCCTCCGCCGAGCAGCCCGCCGCCCCCGGCTACCGGTCCGCCCTGCGCGAGGCCGCCCTGCGCGAGGCCGCCCACCTGCTGGTCACCGGCCGCGACCACCCCGAAGCGCGCGGACGGGCCGCCGCCGCCCTCGCCCTCGCCGACACCCTGCCCGGCGCCCTCACCCACCGGCAGTCCCGGCTGCGCGCCGCCCTCGCCCTCGCCGAGGGCTCCGCCGACCAGATCACCGCCCTGCTCGACCCCGCCACCGGACTCCGCGACCGCTACCACCTGGCCGCCGTCGCCCTGCTGGCGGGCCGCCCGGTGCAGACCATCGCCCTGCTCGGCCCGCTCACCCCCGACCCGGCCGGCGACCCGGCGCTCGCCCGGCTGCGCGCCCTGCTCGCCGAGCGGGCCGGCAACTGGGCCACCGCACTGGACTGGTACGGGCACTTCCTGTACGCCACCACCACCGCCCCCGCGGACCCCGTCGGGGACTGCGCCGCCTGCGACCACCCCGCCACCGGCACCTGCGGCGGCTGCGGCCGCGAGGCCTGCGCCGCCCACCTGCACACCCCCGCCGGCACGGCCGCCCCGCGCTGCGTGCGCTGCACCGGCCCCGCCCTGCGCGCCGTCCTGGACTGCGCCCTGCGGGCCGGCACCCCCGAGCGGGCCGAACCCCTCCTCGCCGCCTGGGCCGACGCGCTCGGCGACAGCCCCGCCGCCGCGCCCGTCCGGCTCGACCTCGCCCTGCTGCGCGCCGAACTCGGCCGCCTCGACGAGGCGTTGACCGACCTGCCCGAGGACGCGGGCGCCGCCCGGGCCGCCGTACTGGTCCGACGGGCCGGAGCCGCGCTCGCCGCCGAACAGCCCGGACGGGCGGCCGCCGACCTGCGCCAGGCCCTCACCCTCGCCCCCGGCCACCCGCAGGCGGCGGGCACGCTGATCCTGCTCGCCGAGCACGAGGCCCACCAGGACGCCGCCGAGGGCCGCCACCGGGAGGCCTACCGGGGCTACCGCGCCCTGCTGCTCAAGGACCCGGCCAACCCCCGGCTGCTGCACGCCCTCGGCCTGGCCGGCTACCGGCTCGCGGCCGCCTCGCAGACACCCGACGAACAGGTCTGGGCCTGGACCATCGGCTCGCTGGTCGCCGCCCTGCACCAGCCCGAACTGTGGGCCGAGAGCGCCCGGATCACCGGCCGCCCGGCCGAGCCGCAGCGGCTGGCCACCGCCCGTACCGCGCTCACCGACCGGCTCCGGGAGGACCTGCGGGCCCTCGACCGGGCCGCCGGCCGCAGCGGCG